>NZ_JBHNMF010000695.1:0-1255 GCF_048562965.1 Thiolapillus sp.
AGTGAGCGTTTCGATCTCGGCCACTTTGGCCGCGATGGTGGCATCGCGCTCAACAACGGCCGCCTGTCTCTCAGTCGCGAGGATGTGGAGCGTTGTGATGCGCCGGTTGAGTGCGGCGATGTCTTCGTTGTGTTCCTCTGGCGGGGTGGTGTTGATGGGTGTCGGCAACGCGCGAGACGGGGCGCTGTGGTCTGCCTCAACGCTACCGATGTCGCAGTGCTCCTTACGCGTCGCGCCCCGCTGGTCTTTTGGAGCACAGGTTGTCGGTGACCCGTTGATCAGGCCACTGCCAGCGAGCGGCATATGGGTCAGGGTATAGCCGCCGTTATCGGCCAGGGGGCCCAGATTGGGGCTGCCCCGATCAGTGCCGTGGTCGTCATAGTGCAGCTGCTGCACGCAGGTCCAATCGTCCGACCAGTTAGATGCCCCTGCCGAAAAACCGCCGAGGCCGCCGCAGTTGCGCCCCTGGGAACCGGTGATCACCGTGCGACGCAGGATGATCTCTTTCGCGTTGGCTCCCCCGTAGTTGTAGATCGTGCCGCCATTGATCATCCGCTTTTCCCGATTGCGCCGTTTGACCGCCTTCAATGTCTCGCTGTCCCCGTTATTACACGTGGAGGGTGTGCACCGCTTTTTCTCTTCCCGGGTGGTGATCGGCGACGAGACGTTGTCCACCAGGGTACTGTCGCGAAACTCCACCGTCCCCATCATGTTGTAAAGCACGGAGCCTTTGTTGTCCGTGTTCTGCCAGTAGCCTGATCGTTTGACCGCGTTGTAAGAAAATGTGCTGTTTTTAATCATGGCAGTGGTGTAGTCGTTGTAGATGACGCCGCCCGTCCGGTCGGCCAGGTTATGCGCAAATGTGGACGTCTGGATGCGCAGCGTGCCGTTGCTGTAGATGACGCCGCCGTGGCTCCACGCCTTGTTATCCATAGCCGTGGTGGTCTCGATGTTAAGAAACCCTTTGTTGTAGATAGCCCCGCCAAGCCCCCGGCTCTCGTTGCGGATGAAGCGCGAGTATTTGACGTAGAGGGTTCCCCAGTTGGCGATTGCGCCGCCCTCGTTGGCGTGTCCGCGCATCAGTTCCACCGAATCCAGTGTCAGGCGCGATCCCGACACAATCTTGAATATGCGGGTTTTGCGCTGGCCGTCGAGTGTGATATCGGGTTTATGGTCGTCGTTGAGGTCACCCTTGATGGTCAGGTTTTTGTTGATGGTGATCTCGCTGTACAGGTGAATCTGTTTCTCGTAGAGC
>NZ_JBHNMF010000695.1:1265-1599 GCF_048562965.1 Thiolapillus sp.
CTTTGTGCTCATTTCCGATCGGGTCGTCTCCAGTCAAAAACGATGGATTGGTAGGCGCACCCGTCTTTGAGCATCCGATAACTCACGGCCCACCCTCTGGACGCCAGCTCTTCGATGGGGGGATCCAGCGCCCGTTGTCGCAGAGCTGCGGTTGAATATGACGGCGGGATATCGAGCAGGTCGCGCAGTTCCTCAAGTGTGACCTCCTGGCGCGTTTCACAGCGTGCAAATCGAACCATTCGATTAACCGGCGCGCGTAGAGCGATCGCACGCCGTCGGTATCAGATGTCGGGTGCTCCTCGAAATGAATTTTTAGCGCGTGCAGGTACGGGAT
>NZ_JBHNMF010000696.1:0-1598 GCF_048562965.1 Thiolapillus sp.
GGTGCACGCCTACCATGCCTATACATCAGAACCACTGAAACGATTGATCCGTTTTCACGCGGCCTTGGGTGGCAGCGTCATTCTCCTGTCTGCCACACTTACCCGCAAGCAGCGGACTGACTTCATCGCAGCCTTTCAGGGAGTAACACAGGCCGGGCCAAAATCGGTTGAATATCCGCTACTTACCCAGGTGAATACTGGCGAAATTCTTGTGGAGCAATCCGTACCTACCCGCTCATCCGTTGCCCGCAAAGTCACCGTGCACCAACACCGTGATGAAGAGGCTGTCTGCGACGAGATTCGCGCCGCCGTGGAAGCCGGTCAATGCGTGTGCTGGATTCGCAACACGGTTTTCGACGCACGGGAAGCCTGGCGTATGCTGCAAGACGCCGACTGGCTGGACAGCGACAGGCTACACCTGTTCCACAGCCGCTATGCCCTGGCCGACCGGCTGCGTATCGAACAGGATATGCTGGAACGTTTCGGCAAGGCATCAACGCCAGAGCAGCGTAGCGGGCGGGTATTGATCGCCACCCAGGTGGTGGAGCAATCACTGGATCTGGACTTTGACCGCATGATTGCCGACCTCGCGCCCATCGACCTGCTCATCCAGCGTGCCGGCAGACTGCATCGCCACCAGCGGGGAGACCGGGGAACGCCTGTTCTGGATGTGTACGCGCCAGAACCGACCGATGAACCGCAAGCCGACTGGTACAAGGCCTGGTTCCCCAAGGCGCATTACGTCTATCCCGACACACTGGTGCTCTGGCGCACGACCAGATTGTTGGCGGAACAGGGCGGCTGGCGAATGCCAGATGATGCCCGTGATCTATTGGAACCCGTGTATGACGCGGATGGGCTAATTCCTGTTGGTTTGGCGGATAATGCGCAGGAAGTGGACGGCGATACCTATGCTAAACAGGATGCTGGCAAGTTCGCCAGCCTACGCCTGGAAGGCGGTTACCGTAGTGGCCCGCTCTGGGACGAGGAAGCCCGGGTCGCCACCCGCCTTGGGGACGAAAGCCGGACAATCTACCTTGCCCGCTGGCAGAAAGGTCAGCTCACGGCCTGGGCGGATGAAGGGCGCTATCGTTGGGATTTGTCCAGCCTGCGGATCAACGCCAAACCGTTGCAGGAACTGGCGCCAGTGGACGATCCGGCACTGCAACAGGCACTGGCAGACTTGCGGGACAACG
Organism: Thiolapillus sp.; assembly: GCF_048562965.1. Taxonomy (NCBI): domain Bacteria; kingdom Pseudomonadati; phylum Pseudomonadota; class Gammaproteobacteria; order Chromatiales; family Sedimenticolaceae; genus Thiolapillus; species Thiolapillus sp. The sequence goes on from NZ_JBHNMF010000696.1 coordinate 1,197, forward strand.
AAAAGCTGTTCGATGAGGGCAGTCTTATCGTGCCCTTTGTTGTCGAAGAGGGTACCTGGCGTGCTATTGGGATGACAGAGAAGGGGCAGCAGGTTACGATTGAATATGACGCTGATACCGGACTGGAAATAAGAGGAGCAACCTGAATTGCCCCTCTTATAGCCCCACAAATGTGGGGAACGCGTTTCGCAAACCGACTATACCGGTTCATCCCCACAGGTGTGGGGAATACCGGAGTATGATACAAGCCTATCTTCTGCCTCGTCGATAGATTTTAGGGTACATCCAGTCTCCAAAATCGGTTCGGCCTTCGACAAATTGTTCGTGCCCCAGCCGTCCTGTTCACCCAGCACTGCGTAACAACATCACAAGCTCCGAATGCGGCTCTCGTATAACTGGCCA
>NZ_JBHNMF010000697.1:0-1593 GCF_048562965.1 Thiolapillus sp.
TCCTTCAGGATCGAAACTATCTGTGTCTCTGTAAATCGTGACTTTCTCATCAGTACCTCCTGGGGTCATAATGCCAGAAGTCTCTACTAATGAGGTGTCCACCTAGTGGGGAAGCTTACGGAGGCACGGCGGTTGCCCCAGGCTTCAAAGCTGGGACGTTCTTTGATGTTCCCGTTCGGATCGGTGATCACGTCGAGGGAGCCAATGTGGTCGTGGAACAGCACGCGGGTTTCGGTGGGGGCGTTGCTGTGGGTGATGTGGATCGCCACGGTTTGGCCGTTGGTCTGGATCAGGTGACGGTACGGTTAATGACAACAAACAAATGTTGCTCTGACCCCAAATATTCCTGCTTTACCTGACTGACCACGCTCATGGGTGCCTGAAAATACCGCCAACCCTGGGCATCGTTGGGGGTATTGGTAGCAGTATGGATACCTTAGGAAAGGGAGGCGTATTCGATTTCGATAAGATCATTACTGTGTTCGCGCCCGGCGGTAATACGCCGCACCAGATCGCCTCGGGTTCGGTCGCGTTCACGCCATTCCCATTTGTTATTATGACCGTAAATCAAATCACTCAGGCTATCGCTATTAACAAATGTTGCTCTGACACCTAATATTCAACACCTAATATTCTCAAATGCCATCCATACTGCACCTCTCCCCATTTCTCCTTAAGGAAACATGCAACAGAATACTTCCAAGCTGCTCACCATTTATGTCACGCACATAGAAAGTGATAGGGTAGTTCATAGAAGAACAATCACCAGAACGCATATCCCACCAAAGATCAACATAGCCTTCTCGATTGTTAACTCTAAAGCAACCATTACCACCCTCAGCTGCTAATTCGAGCGAATATCCCTTGTGTGATGTAACATCAACACTTACCGCAGGAGCATCATATTCAAAGTTCACTCCGATATTAATCTGAAATTTTTCCATATTGATTCTGTAGCTCTTGGGAAATTTGGTAACTCCCTTTAATCCGAACTCACCATTTGGCTTATAATAGTCAACAACTTCAACACGCCTATCATCCCTGAAATCAAGGTACCCATAATCAGTGCAGTAGGGAACCACACATGAATGTAGAAGTAGGACAAACGGGATAAGCAATAATAATTTCATAGTAGTGCTCCATTTCACCAAAAATACATCTCTGGAATTGTTTTTCCACCTCCAACAAAGCCACCTAAGTTCACTGTCGTAGAACCACCTGTGACTCCGATCAGACTATTGACGTAACTATTTGAGTTATAGCCATTCGCCATTCCAGGAAAAAGATCATAATCAACGCAGTCACAATAAAAAGCATCTGCACTCTGCAATTCTTGAAAATAGCTTGCGGAAGACATTCCTGATGGCGGTATAACTCGACCAAAAAGCCTATTAAGTGAAGGATGATCAGAAGAGCGCCCCGGAGCACTCAGCAATGAAACCAATCCCTCCCGAGATACGCCATCTGGCCCGGCGCTTAACCACTCAGAATGACCCGATGTATCTACGTATTCTATAGCGGTGTGATATGGCCCAGCGACGCCTACTCTATGCCCTGTTATGTAAATAGTGTCTGGTGACCTAGTCTGTGCAG
>NZ_JBHNMF010000698.1:0-1586 GCF_048562965.1 Thiolapillus sp.
ACGCCGCGTTCGGAGGCCTACTTTGTTTTCCCTCTGGCGCAAGGCACGCCGGGAAAACAGTGCGGCCTCGCGGCTACTGGGGTCTACCAGCCTTCGCTTCGCTCTCCATGGCTGGCAGCGCTGGTCAGGCTCTCGCCTGTCATGTCGGCCGGCGCTGGCGTGTCACCGCCACTCATGTCTGACAGCTTTTTTACGAATGCCCTGTCATGGGTGGAAGCGCCTACCGCAGTAAGCCAGGGTGCCTCTGCCGGTGAACCCACTGTCCAGGGAGCAGGACCATCGTTGCCTGCGGAAGTGGCGACGAAGATGCCTGCCGCACGGGCATTGCGAAAACCTACGGTATCGAAGTCATTCCAGACATCCGATACTGCCGGCGAACCTATGGAATAGTTGATGACATCCACGCCATCGGCAATGGCATCATCGATGGCGCCGGACAACCCGGACAGGCTGCAGCATCCCGCATAGGCGATGATATTGGCATGGGGCGCCACGCCGGAGATGTTGGCGGATATCGTGATGGTTGGCGCAATGATATCGACAGCCACGTGGTTTCCGGCTGCCGTGCTGGCCGTATGCGAGCCATGGCCGTTGGCATCCCTGGGATCGGTACCGTTGCTGTCTCCAGTATCATAACCCCGTGCGCCGATCAGTTTGTCGTTGCAGGGAAAGGTCGCGTCGTAGGATGGATCACCACTGTTGCACACGCCCACGTAGTTGCCCGCACCACGAGGATTCACATGATCGTAGCCATCACCACCCACATCGGCAAATGAAGGATTGGAAGGATTGATACCAGTGTCGATGATACCCACCACCACGCCTTCCCCCTGGTTTGCGGGAAAGGCATCACCGTTCCAGATGGCAGGCGCACCGATCCAGGACGGCCCCGCATCGGTATGCAGCTCCCGTTTCACATCACGCTGTATGAACTCGACGCCAGGCAGGTGGCTGATCTTTTCAGCTTCATCTGGCGTCAGCCAGATCGCCATGCCATTGTTGCCATAGAAGTATTCGCGAACGACCCTGGCCTGGCGCCCGATTGCACTTTCGATAGCGCCTTCCAATGCGCTGTGACTCCTTGCCAAATAAGATTTGTAGGCGGCAACGGCAGAAGATGTAGCATCCAGCTTTTCTGAATTCGTGAAACGGGGACTGGTTGCCTTGAGTCCCTGAACGCCGCCTTTGTAGCTTGCCAGTGGCGCATCACGCAACCGGATCAGATAGACAGCCGCCTCATCACTTTTTCCATCGGCTTTCTTATCCAGGTGTTGCCCACTGCTTATCAGCCTGATATCGGCAGCATCGACAGCCTTCAAATCACTGCCGGCGGCGGCCGAAAAAGCGGGAACAGCGGAAAAGCAAAAAATCACACTCGCTGAGGCAATGAACAACTGCATCTGTCTGGTCAACATGACAGTGACCTCCTGATCTTCTATCGGTTTTTTAGACTACCTCAATAACACATCTAGAGTTTAGAGTAAGCAACATTGTTCCACCGTATATTTTCGGGTGAAATAAAGTTGCTATTTTGTTCATACTGCCCGTTAGAGCTTGTTCTATACGCTGATTGCTGCATCCTGCTC
>NZ_JBHNMF010000699.1:0-1582 GCF_048562965.1 Thiolapillus sp.
GCATGCGTCAGTGAGTGTAAGTGTGTGTGCGTGCATGTTTGTGCATGTCCGTGTGCATGCATTAAGGCGTACTCACCGACTGGGCGAGTGAAAAGAGCCCGAAAAGAGCTGCAGCAGCAGCAGCAGGAGCGTGAGAATGGCTTCCGGCGGCGGCAGTGCTGTTGTTTACGTTGAGAGTGCTGAGCAGCAGACGAAATGAGCGCCTCCGGCCTTGCTGAGCGGTGAGAGGTTTGCTTGGTGAGCTTGCAGGTAATCCATATGAACGATGAGACGGGTAGGCCAAGAGCAGTGCCACAAAAAGTTGCCAAGAGGCGCGCAAAGAGTAAGTGGCAGTTGACCCGAGTGTCGTCTGCTTGGCGTCGAGCGGTGAGGTCAACGCGAGGTCGAGCGTAGCCGCGGTGCCAGGATCGTTTGCTGCTTTGGAGAGTGGGCGAAGGGAGGGAGGGGGCGGATAGGATAGGAGACGACAGGGTAGGACAGGATAAAGGGTGGCAAAGCAGCGGCGGCCGGCAAAAAGGCTGGCGGAGAAAAAGGCTTGAATTGAAAGAGCGGAAGCGAGAGTTGGGTCAGCTGGGCTGGAAGGTGGGTCGAGAGGTCAGCGCGTTTGGGAGCGTGTGTGCGTGAGGTGAGAGGCGGTTTGGCTGAATGTGAGGGTTGGGCAGGAGAGGGAGGGGTGGGATGCGACGGGCTAGGGGCGTGAAAGCAGCGGTGGCGGACGAGAAGGGTGGCGGAGAGGCGAAAAGGCCGGGCCGGCCGGCGTCGTCTGCTTGAGCTGAGGTGAGGTCGAAGAGTGAAGAAGAGTAAGGTCCCTTGGGGCGGAGTTCCTTGAGGAAGCGGGCCAATGTGATGTTATAAGAATTGGGCTAAATATAGAGGCAATAGCGGCCTGGTGCAAGGGCAGAGGGGTTCCCCCGTCTATCCGACGGGAAGTGTGCGCAATCCGGCCGGAGTTGTGCGATTAAGCGGCCAGAGTAGTGCGATTAGCGACAGGGGAGAAGAGCGCTGGCTGCTTACCGGTAGCCAGTGGTTTGACTAGTAGTGGCTAAGAAGAAAAAGTGTTGCTTTGGGCCTTTTTTCTGGCTTTTTCTCTTGGAAGAGGTGCCTGGTGATGCTGCAAAGTAGGTGGAGCCAAGAAAGTAGCGAAAAAATAATGTGCTTTTGTATTTTGGGTGATTTTTTTGGGTGGGTGCCGAGTTTGGAGTGTGCAGCCTGCCTTGAATTGGAGTAGTGTCTAAGAAGGAAAGTTTTTCCTTGTGGACTTTTCTGCTGCTTTTTGTCTTGGAACAGGTGCAGCTGTGTGCTACAAAGTAGATGAGCCCAAGAAAGTAGGCCAGTGAGGGAATTTGTATTTTTGGTGATTTTGGGGGTTGCAGACTTGGGATTGTGCTGCGGCGGCGGTCCTTTCAGACAGTAGTGTGTAAGAAGAAAAGTTTGTTCTTTTGGACATTTTTGCCCCTTTTTCTGTCAGAACTGGTGCAGCTGGGTGCTACAAAGTAGATTAGCTGAAGAAAAGTGGAGAAATGGGAAAGCTTGGATTTCTTGGTGAATTTTCTCTGTGACTTTTTGGACAATGATGGCTACA
>NZ_JBHNMF010000700.1:0-1575 GCF_048562965.1 Thiolapillus sp.
CAACTATTTTTTGAGATTTTTAGTGGTTTTTCTCCTCTGAAACTCTAAACTCTAGAATAATTGGAGGAGCGTGAAAATGAGAATCTTTTTATGGGCATTTCTTTCCCTGTCGTTTTTCAGTCAAGCCACCCTGGCGGATAAGGCGCCACAGCTGAAGGCAAGCTATCAGGCCAAACAGGTGGCCGATGGCGTATACGTGATACATGGCCCCAAGGGTGTGCCATCGCCCGAAAACCAGGGTTTCATGAACAACCCGGCTTTCGTGATGACTGCGGACGGCGTGGTGGTGATTGATCCTGGCAGCAGTGTGCAGGTGGGCGAGATGGTGCTGGCCCAGATCCGCAAGATCACGGACAAACCCGTGGTGGCGGTGTTTGACACCCATGTTCACGGGGATCACTGGCTGGGTAATCAGGCCATTGCCGAAGCCTTTCCCAAGGTCAGGATCTATGCCCATCCGAAAATGATAGAACGGGTGGAAAAAGGTGCGGGTGCCCAGTGGCTGGAAGTGATGATGGACATGACCAAGGGGGCCACGGCGGGCACGAAAGTGGTTTCTGCCAACAGCCCGGTGGATGAAGGCAGCGTGATAACAGTCGGCGGGGTAGCATTTCATGTGCTGCATGACGGCAAATCCCACACGGACAATGACATCATGCTGCATCTGCCACCAAAGGGAGTGATCTTTCTCGGTGACAACGCCGGTTATGGCCGCATGCTGCGCCTCAATGACGGCAGCTTTCAGGGCAACATCAGGAACCTGAACCGGGCTTTGGCCACCGATGCCAGGGTGTTTGTGCCCGGCCACGGTCCTACGGCGGGACCGGAAGCGGCCACCGAGTACCGCGATTATCTGCAGACTGTCTATGATGGCGTGAAGGAGTTTTTCGAGGATGATCTGAGCGATTTCGAGATCAAACCGAAACTGCTGCCGCGGCTGGCGCGCTGGAAGGACTGGACGGATTTCGACAGCCTGGTGGGCAGCCATGTGAGTCTGGCCTATCTCGAGGTGGAGGCCGCGGAATTTTGACCCGGCCCCGGGTGGGGGTGAGCGCCTGCCTGCTGGGCCGGGCGGTGCGCTATGACGGCGATTCCCGCCCCCATGCCTGGATTTGCGATGTTCTGCCTGGCTTTGTCGAAATCGTTCCTTTCTGTCCGGAAACTGAAGCCGGTCTGGGCGTGCCGCGTCCGGCGGTGCATTTGGTGAAAGACCGCGGAACTGTCCGCCTTCTTGGTGTGTCCAATTCAGAATTGGATGTGACAATGGTGCTGAAGCAATGGATAGGGCAGCAGGAGCCCTTGCTCCAAAAGCTGGATGCACTGGTGTTCAAGGCACGTTCTCCCAGTTGCGGGTTGGACTCCACGCTACTTTAATGATCGGAATGGGATGTTGTTGTCTGCCCGAGCCAGTGGCATATATGCGGATTGGGTGAGGCGGCGGTTTCCTGCGATGCTGCTGTCGGATGACGTTGAACTGGAAAGCGAAAGGCAGCAAAAAGATTTTCTCCGGCGCCTGGGCGTTCACGAGGTTTGATGTATCGAATCAGTGCAGAAGCCCGGCAGTGCCGGAAAAAA
>NZ_JBHNMF010000701.1:0-1575 GCF_048562965.1 Thiolapillus sp.
GCAGCAGCGTCGGCCATCATTGGCGGCACGGCCAGTACCCTGTCGGGAGGAAAGTTCGCAAATGGGGCGCTGAGCGGGGCGTTTGGGTATTTGTTTGCTAGAGCTGCTTGGAGGAATGGTGCCTATTTGAGCAATTCAAATGAACCGACATATGCACCTGTGTTGACGAGGTCAGAGCTAAATGGAATACTCAAAAATATGCGTAAAAACCCAACTTTTTTAGCATTAGAAGCTGATGCGGCAGAAAGGGTTGGGGGAACAATTTCATATCGTATTGATGATGCTGGCGTTGGTAATGTGATCTCTGGTGAACCATATGTTTATATTGGTCGATATGCTAGAGGGTATTCATATACTGTTGTTCCTTATGATGAGATGACCTATGACCAAGATACTGCGTTTTATGCTAGTGATGTGACTAATTCAGTATCGGGAGTGCAAAATCCATTCACCTTACAACGAGTAATTGTTCATGAGCTATACCATCACGTACAGGGCTTCTTTACTAATGAAACAAATGTGATAAACGCAACAAATAGATTTGTTGGTGGTTATCCAAGAAGAGGGCATGAAGGTTTTCTAGTTGACCGAGATAAAATCCAATGAGACCTAGAACTTTAATCTCTATTTTTCCGGTGCTTGTTTTTATAGTTATCTTAGCTTCTAATTTACTTATGAGCGCGAATTCAGATTCAGTTGTTGATGTTAGCAACAAAACAGAATATATGATTGTTGCTATAAAAAAACCTACTGTAAAGGATGGGTTTGGTTTTATTGAGGCTAAACGTACCGATGGATGGAGTGGTGTTGTTCTTGATGAAAATATTAAATTAAATATAGATGATGAAAAGCTGTGTTTTTCCTCTTCGACTGTTGGCTATAGATTTTTTGTGAGTAAAAAATATCGTGGTAGTGGGTATCAATGTGTATTTGAGGTTTACCAAAAAACTAACGACTCCTTCGGTTCAGTAAAAAAGTTTGTTAATGATAAGGAATTGCAGTTATATACAAATGATTACTCTCGTGGAGTGATTTGGATTCCAGCAAGCTGTGAAAATAACGTTAAAGAATGCCAGAGTGACTTAGATTATTTACGTGATAGAAAGATGATTTTGGAGAAGAGGCAGTAACGTAATATTTTGGTCATTGATGTTTTGAGTGTAGAACATGTGTAGAATATGGGGGCAGGTCTTTGACTTACTTGATTGCCCACCAATTTCAGCCATCCTCAAGAGACGATACGGCATGGGCGGCGTCCTGAGTCCAACGTAGGCGAGCCGCTTGATCATGTCATCCAATTGAAATCGTCGATTGAAGCGATATTCAAACTCTGCAAGATACCTGGGAACATGCTTGAGGCTGACAACGCGGTAAGGCGTACCGATGTAGGGCGTCAATAAGCGAAGCGCATTGCGCCGAAAGAATAGAGTGGGGAATACGGGGTCAAGTCTTTGGTTACTAGAGTTTAGAGTAAGCAACATTGTTCCACCGTATATTTTCGGGTGAAATAAAGTTGCTATTTTGTTCATACTGCCCGTTAGAGCTTGTTCTATACGCTGATTGCTGCATCCTGCT
>NZ_JBHNMF010000702.1:0-1572 GCF_048562965.1 Thiolapillus sp.
ATGTCCTTATAGTTTGATTTTTCCGGTGACAACGCTAGCAATTGCACTTTGCTTAAATTCATAAAGCTGGTTGATGCCAATCTGTAATGTTTTAGCTACTTCTTGATGCTCTGCTTGAATCTGAACAACAGCATCAATTATTCGTAATTGCTCTTCTTTCGGAGGAATGGGTATTGGCACTTTTGAAAGAATGGAAGTATTTAAATTATCCATTGTTGCACCAACTGAGACAAACTGAAGGAATCGTCTTATGAAATCGCTACCCAAGGCGATAGTGAGAAATACAGAATCTGCGAGTTTATTTGGTCTGAATAAGATACTGCCCGTCCCACAGATGTAACCTTCGTGGCCTTGGGTCGTTAACCCACACCTTCCCATCTCACCTCTACGAGCGAAGATAATGTCCCCGACCATCGTCATGTGGCGATGGAGACGCCTAGCCGTCTTTTCTGACACGGTGGTCTTAGAATCAGGAACTATTTTCCCATTGCTAAGCTGGGATGGATTGATAACGGGAATCCCATCTTCTATGTAATCTTCTTGATGGAGCTGGCTTCCAAACGGCCCAGTTTGAAGCATTTTTGCAAGGAAACCGAGCCTTTTTATTTCCCAGTGCTTCGGCACCTCCCCAATCCACTCCACCCCGCTATCCCGCATGGGCGCATCAGGGTTCAAGCCCTTGGTCACGGCCTGATTGATCAGGATGGCCTTTTGCTCTTTCAGCAGCTCGATGAGGCGCAGTTTCTTGGCGATGGCTTCATCGATTTCGGCGGTTTTCCGGTCGAGAAAGTTGGCGATGCGGTCTTGTTCCGCTTTCGGCGGTAAAGGTAAAAGCAGTTTTCCAAAATCGTTAAATCGAAAATCAGTCGAACGTTCACGAATGCCCTTAGCCAATGCTAAGATGTATCCGGCTTTAGAAATGAATCTAAGCAGATAAGCGAAATACTGGTTGTTGGTTTTAAATTCCCCCCTACCAACACATGCCGCATAAACTGGTGTGGCTTTTCCTTCAGAGTCGGAAACCCCAATGGCCCCGGCAAAAGCATCCATAGCGTGAATCACAAGATCGCCCTTACGGATACCCTGGTAACCGTGCTCCTGAATAGCATTGGTGAAACCTTCAGTTCGTCGGTTTGATCGCAGAGTTACAGTGCCATCTCGAAAAGCTGTGACGATTTTGTCCTCTGGGCGTACAGGTCGCTCCACCTTTTTGAATAACCATTTTCCTTTCTGTGTACCCCAGTGAGCAGGAATTTCACCAACCCATTCTATGCCGCTTGGCTTGTAGTTCTCGTATTTTGGAAAGGCCAGTTGCTCCATCACCCAGCCTCCACTTTCAGCCACTCAACTGACAATCCACGCAAGATCACTACCCTTCCCCCTGCGTATCTCTGTCAAAACTGACCAGCCTCTTAAGCAGCCCCTCGGTTTCGGCCTCCAGCGCAAGAATATCGTGCGTGACCTCTTCGAGCGAGCGTAGCGGCTTGTGTTGATAAAAGTATCTGTTGAAGCTGATCTCGTAGCCGATCTTGGTGGCGCCGAGATTGATCCAGGCTTCATCCACGTGCGGAC
>NZ_JBHNMF010000703.1:0-1570 GCF_048562965.1 Thiolapillus sp.
GTCCAGGTAATGATGAGCTAGGAGCAATTAAGGATGGCTTGCTGTTGGGTGCGTCTCTCTATACCGATATTTTTGAACTGCAGCTATGTGAACCGGAAACCGGCAATGCAATCAGTCCTTTCCAAGCTTACTCTATCGCCGTTGTATTGCGCAGAGCATTGTGTCGATCCATTGGCATTGAACAGGATGAGATTGGCATACATACAGAGGCATCACGCGGGCCAAAAGGTGAGTCAGCCAGATCTATTTTTCTTTATGACACAGCATCTGGCGGTGCGGGCTATGTGACTCAGGTGGCTTGGCAGCTGCCGGCCTTATTGGAAGAAGCGGCGAAGTTGCTGGAATGCCATTGTGATAAAGCTTGCCAAGCCTGCCTTCTAACTCATGATACCCAGCATCATATTGAACTGCTAGACAGGCGGGCAGCACAGTCTTTACTAAGCGCCAATTACTTGGATGCGCTGAGGCTTCCAAATGAACTAAAGGTCTTTGGAGAACAGAGCAAATTAGAGCTTGAGCCGTTATCCATTGCCATTCAACGTGAATTGCAATACAAGAATATAGACGAATTCCGATTCTATTTGGGAGGTAGGATAGAGGACTGGGAGCCGCTGCAGTGGTTGCAGAGCCAGAAGCTAGAAAAACTGCGTCAAAACGATATCCGGATAATTCTGATTGCTGACAGCCGATGCATCAACCTCTTAACCCAGTCACAATCAGGAGAGTTGGCAGCAGTGATGGAAGTGACCGGCGCTTCTCTCTTGCTTGCATCAGGACAGGAGATGTTGATAGGTGATAGCGACAATGCCTTACCACTGGTACTGGAAATGGGTGGGGTGACAGGATTTGTCCGCTGGGCCGCCACCGGAGAACAAGCGACGGTGCCGGGGGAAACGTGGGGTACTGGCACAGAAGAAACGCGGTTTCTGATTACAAGAGGTCCTCATGCGTTGTCCCCTATTTCCAGTGATTGGAAGGAAATATCACCTGCAGGTTTAAGGCATACGGCTCCCGGTCTAGTAGAAATCAATATCCATCGGGAATTGGATGGCCTCGCAGTTGGGTTTGGACAACGCGCCTGGAAACTTATTTGTGAAAAGGATGAGGTTATATCGCAAAGACTCGCGTCAGGTGAAAAAATTGTGACGATTTCTTACAGCGATAGATATGTGAAATCGCCGTTGGTACTGCTGTTGTTATTCTCGTTTTTTCATGAACTCATGGATTATCCCGGAGGACTCGGTGAGGAATCAAAAATTCAGCTGATCACGGAACTATTAAAACGAGACGAGACACGGAACCCATATCTTCTTTTTCACGATTGGCAGGATAGGCAGGTAAGACGTGAACTGTTCGAACAGATATTTGGAACACTCGGGGAATTTCGTTTGATAGAAAAGCGTAAACAGGAAGTCCCACATGCCCGCACACTGACAATTCAGTGGAAGGATGGGGAGAATTGGACTATGAGGTTGGACCAGGGTTTGGGGTATTGGCGACTGGATAAACGTGTGGATGCCTCCTTCCCTTTTGAAAGGGATAGTCAGCGACAGTTACAGCATTTACTTAG
>NZ_JBHNMF010000704.1:0-1564 GCF_048562965.1 Thiolapillus sp.
TCCATAGCGGCCTCCAGAAGTTTGTGTTGATTTCTCTTCTGAGAGGCCGCGCCTTGCTATGTCAACTATTTTTTGAGATTTTTAGTGGTTTTTCTCCTCTGAAACTCTAAACTCTAGTTACTTATGATAATATACCATTATCAGAATATATGCTGTTTTCGGGTCGATTCAGGACGCGATGGGAAATTTTGCAGAAAAACACTAAGGGGTGGGTTTTCGCTTTTTGTTCATACCACGCGTTTCCTGTCGTTCCGGTGCGATGATATGGCCGTGATGGATGGAAACGACGGCTCCCACTTGGGGGCTGTCATCCAAGGCTTGAACGGAATGGGCAACGAAGGTCTGTGAGGCGACCCGCTGAATCGCATACCAACCATCTGCCGCTACGATGGGGCCGTCGTAGCGGATCGACGGATTGGCTGGATACAGTCGCCCGTCAGTGTCTGTCGATTGAAACAGTGCCTGGGCCCGGTCGGAGGGCTCACTACAACCGGCATCTTGGCTCTGGCGGGGCAGGGTGATCGCATAGCGGGCGTTGCGCGTGGCGGTACCCGGCACCCGAGTAATCGCCCCCATCTCGACCAGGCCCGCGATATCCCTGCCGGCGGTACGCGCCGGGCACTTGGTGATCTTGGTGTAATCCTTTGGCGTAATCCCGCGAGCGATTCGATCCGGTCCGCGCCGAAACACGACGTCAAACGCCTTTTGCTGACGCGTGGAGCGCGTCACCGAGGCGCTGGCGGCCGCGTAATGGACGTCGAGCGCCTGCGCGAACACCTGGCCAGCGAGTACGGGATCGTCGTGTCGAACGACGACCCGATATTTGCGGCCGTCGCGCTCAACGAGCTGGCGAAGCAGATCCTGGGGGATGCACTGCGTGCAGCGAAGCAGGAGATTGTTCGGGCCACTCCGTGCCCGCCGGCGGAAGACCATCACGCCCACTGCCAGTCATGGAAAGCGGCGACTGTGGTCGCCAGTTTGGCGGCCGTGGTGGGTTGGCGATTGGCGCTGATATTGGTGGTCGGCTGACGAGTTGACCAGGCTACCAGGAGACGCTATAAAAGGGGTGTGGTACAGCCGTGGTTGGCGATGACCGTGTATGGCGATAGCCGAATTAACCCCGCCAGGCGCACACTTGGCGGGGTTTCTATTTTCAGCGACCGTATCCGATCTCCATGTCCTCACGGCCACGTTCTTGAGCCAGACCAGGCACTCGGTCACTCACTTCCAGATCCTTTCCGGCGTCGTGAGCGATCAGCGTATTTGGGGCGACCTGCTGATACTGAAATCGGTCATCCTGGTCTACGATCGGCCCCTGATAGGACATCCCATCCTTGGCTGGGAAAACCGCCATATCGCGTTCTTCTGCAACCGCTTGGATGAGCTTGGCTTCGAGCGCCGCCCGAATCTGATCCGCCTCAGCCTACATCCGTTGGATCTTCCCCTAGCCCGCATCGCTCACCGATCCCCTAGTTCCGGCGTTTTTGGGCGCCGGGACGTGGCCAAGATAGACCGATAGCCCATTTCTCGTGCCAAGGTACTCGCCGAGAGAAGTGATTCTCGT
>NZ_JBHNMF010000705.1:0-1557 GCF_048562965.1 Thiolapillus sp.
GCCCAGACAATTGGCTCCCGCTCAATCCGGGTGACCTGCTCGGAAGAGCCGGATGCGGGAAATCCGCACGTCCGGTTCTGTGAGGGTGAAAGCCAGCAATGGCCGATCTACTCGACTAATTCCTTGTTAAGCTGAATCCGGTTAGTATATCCGCAGTACAATCGAAAGCTATCCCCGAATTGAGGTTACTAATGGCCGAAACCAAATCCACGACTCTGACTGTTCGTGTTCATCCAGCCGTGAAGGAGGGGCTTCGGTCAGCCGCCGAACAGGAAAGGCGCAGTCTGGCCAACATGATCGAGGTGATGATCCGCGACTACTGCGAGCGGGGCGGTATCCCCATCGCTGAAAATGGTGCCGACAGGTAATGACCTCCGAAGCCGACACCCGCGCCAATTTCATCGATCCCGCATTGGTAAGCGCTGGCTGGGAAAGCGGCCAGATAATCCGCGAATTCTACTTCACCGATGGTCGTAAGCTCGCTGGAAATCAGCGCGGCAGTCGTTGTTTCGTCGATTACCTGTTGCATAGTGAAAACCGCCACCTGGCGATCATCGAGGCCAAAAAGCAGTCAGCTCACCCCACGCAAGGGCTGCAACAAGCCATCGACTATGCAGCAAAGCTCGGTGTTCGCTTCGTCTACTCCACCAATGGCGAACAGATATACGAGTTCGATCTTGAGGTGGGGAAGGGCGACTACACCGAATGTTATCCGATGCCCGAGCAATTGCTCGCCCGCTATGCCGGTATAACGACTGACCTGACGAGAACACTCAGAGACATCCCATTCCATCTGGAAGCAGGGATGCGGCCTCGCTACTACCAGGAACTGGCCGTTCACGCGGCAACGGATGCCATTGGAAACGCCAAAGACCGGATGCTGCTGACACTGGCCACCGGCACAGGCAAGACCTTCATCGCCTTCCAGGTAGTCCACAAGCTGTTCCAGGCGCGCTGGAATCGCCAGGAGCCGGGTTCGCGCCGTCCCCGCATCCTTTTTCTGGCAGACCGGAACATCCTCGCTGATCAAGCGATCAATACCTTCAACCCCTATGAAAAGGACTTGGTAAAGATCGATGGGGACGAGATACGCCGCCGTAATGGTGTGGTGCCCACCAACGCCCATATCTTCTTCGCCATCTATCAAGCGATCGCCGAAAGAGAAAACATCGGCGGCTACTACAAAGAATACCCCGCTGACTTCTTCGACCTGATCATCATTGACGAATGTCACCGGGGCGCAGCCAATAACGAAGGCTCCTGGCGCGCCATCCTGGAGCACTTCGCCCCCGCCGTGCATCTTGGCCTCACCGCCACCCCAAAGCGCACGGATAACATCGACACCTACAACTATTTTGGTCACCCCGCCTATGAGTATTCGCTCAAGGATGGCATCAATGACGGCTTTCTCACCCCCTACCGGGTCAAGCGCATCCGCACTAATTCTACTTTGTCATATTCCAAATTGCATAAATGGCAGGGCGAGGATATAATGCAACATATTGTTTTGAAAGGATAATTCATGATTATTTCCTGAAAGTACCTGCACCCCCTTCG
>NZ_JBHNMF010000706.1:0-1551 GCF_048562965.1 Thiolapillus sp.
GTGATGCGGTCAGTACTGTCGGTCGGGGCCATGGCATTCTCCTGCGTTGTGGTGGGACAGGAGAAAGTCTGTGGCTGATGGTGTTCTGAAAAAAGGTGTCGATTCTGGGGCGCTTACGTTTCTGGAACAACCGGAGAATCCCTACGAATACAGCCTGAAATGGGACGGCGAATGGCAGGTGACCTATGAAACCTTCCGTGACATGGGCATTGCCTATTCCGTGGGCCTGCTGCTCATCTACCTGGTGATCATGGCGCCCATACCCCTGACCGTCATCGGCATCCTGCCGGGTCATGCCCTGCTGGGGGCCCAGTTCACCGCCACCTCCATGATCGGTATGATTGCCCTGGCGGGAATCATCGTGCGTAACTCCATCCTGCTGGTGGATTTCATCAACCAGGAATTGCGGGCGGGCTCCAGCTTCGAGGCCGCCGTGGTGCTGCACGCCAAGCCCATCGTCCTAACCGCCTTGGCCGCCATGATGGGCGCCTTCTTCATTCTCGACGACCCCATCTTCTCAGGCCTGGCCGTGGCCCTGATCTTCGGCCTGCTGGTTTCCACCGTCCTTACCCTGGTGGTCATCCCCGTTGTGTATTACGGGGTGATGAAGAGCCGTATAGGCAAGATTCTGGCGCAGGAGTGACGGCTATCCCGGTGCCGCGTTGCATAATCCGCTATTTGGGGTGAATTGAATCCGAGCCAGGATATTTCCCCTCTCTTCTCGATAGGGGGGGGGAAGGGGTGGACGGGCCAATTGTCGGGCTGAAGCCCGACCTACCGGTTCCTCAGCGTAGGGGGGGCGGCTGGTTCAATGCCACAGTTGGAAGCTGGTAGACGGGTTGGCTACGATCATGGGAAATGCCGCCCGGGCGGCACATGCCCGGCGAAATGCTTTTCCACCTGGCGACGCTCTGTTATTCTCAAGATTAACAGGGAATATGCCTTTTACGGCAGGACGTGCTTCCATTGACTACTATTTTCTCACCGGATCCAATTGAGAATCATTCCCTTGGCTGTATATTCCAATATCAGTGCCAGCTGGGTATCGCGGTATTTGGTGCTGGCGTGATAATCAACTGTTGAACTAAACCGCTTCGCGGTAGCTCCCCAAGCCCACCCTTCGGGAGATTATCGACCACACTTTGTTAAGACCGATCCTGGTCTCAACAAAGGAGAAGTTCGATGACATCCCTACGCCAACAAATGATCGATGCCATGCAGCAGCGTGGTTTTTCACCCCGCACTCATCAAAGCTATCTGGCCGCCGTGAGGGCGTTGGCAACGTATTTCCATAAGCCGCCGGACCAGCTTCAGCAAGCTCAGATCCAGGACTATTTTGTTTACCTGGTCAAAGAGCGCCATTTGAGTGCAGCCAGTTGCCGTTTGTATCTCAATGGTATTCGTTTTTTGTATTTACAGGTACTAGAGTTTAGAGTCTAGAGTTTAGAGTTTCAGAGGAGAAAAACCACTAAAAATCTCAAAAAATAGTTGACATAGCAAGGCGCGGCCTCTCAGAAGAGAAATCAACACAAACTTCTGGAGGCCGCTATG
>NZ_JBHNMF010000707.1:0-1551 GCF_048562965.1 Thiolapillus sp.
GCGGTCACGTTGGGGTGGAATACGCAGCAAGGCGCGCCGGGAAAACAGTGCGGCCTCGCGGCTACTGGGGACTACCAGCCTTCGCTTCGCTCTCCATGGCTGGCAGCGGTTGTGGCCCCCGGTTTTGATGTCACCTGTCAGTTTCGATACCTTCACGATGGACTGTCAGCTTCCTGCCAATCGATTCGCATTGCTGCGGCACACAACTGTGTTGACAAACACCGATGGAGGTAGGTCGAAAACTGCATAGTATCGAGATGACGCCAAGTACGTTCCTTGCGCGTGTCATATCTGGGACAGGTCGCACCGCATTCAGGGCAGGCCCCTTTGTCTTCCATGTATTCGATCCAGATATCCAGACAAGACGCTTCTACCTTCAGTTCTACGTCGTAGATTTCCCACGGACTATCGATGCCCAGTAGCTGGCTATAGCGCTCTTCAAGTTCCATAGCGGCCCCCATGCCAAGAGCCATGAAGCATAACGACCAAGCTGTTCGGCGCAAACGAAGCGCAGCGTAGTTTGCGTCCGAACGAGCGCCTTGTTAGCTGTCTTTAGCGCTTTCAATGCCTCTACGAACTCTTGCCGGGAGTACGAATAGCACCATACCTAGTGCTTGAACGAAATCGATTACTCGCTTTGCGTCTTCTGAAGTAGGCAAGCTTGCTGATTCGTCAGCATGACGCTGATCATTTGCATTGAGTCGAACCTCATGAGCCCAGTCAGCCATATCTTCCGTGATCAGATTTTGTTCCGCTGCTTTCTTTATGCGTGCGTATAAGCTGCCTTCAGTCAAGCCTTTAGCTTTTAGCATTGCATCGATTGAACTAGCTGTCAGCATAACTGCGCCTGCTGGTGCGTTGATACTACTATCTATTGCTTGTTCAAGGAGATCTTTGGCCTTATCGGGCAATGTTTCATCAACCCCCAATGGCGCTGGATAAATCTCACTAACATAGTTGCTTCCTTTTGGTGCCTCTGCAGTTGTGACCCCACCACATCTTGCGCATCTATACGCAACCCAGGTTCTCTGATATCTACCTAGAAAGTCACTGGTCTCAAACCTTGCACATTGAAGCAGGCTGGGTTGATCGACACTACAGTGTGGGCACCGAGCAAGAATCAATTGTTGCCCCAATTCTGTCAAAGCTGGAAAGTTTTTAATACGAAAACCGTCTATTTTTATCATTACTCGCCCCCCATTCTGGTCATCGCCTGGTCATACTGAGAAGTGGCCCCCAATTATTGGACAGCACGATAAGTGCTTTCCCGGTTCAGATCACCTTTCTGGCAGTCGCCTCATAATACACGTTATCTGGCGTCCGCCGGTCAAGGCGCTGATCAAGCGTGTCTCACTAGATTTGTGAAACATTGAATAATTAACAGCCTACGGAACACCAATTAGCCTGTAAATCATACGTTCTCAACCTGCTCCACAAACGACCGTATTCTTTACAAGCCGCAAATCCCCCCAAAAACCACCGACAATCACTGGTTATCCGCAAAGAAATAGCGTAAACTTATCTACGTAAATATAACGAGCGTTTATTATG
>NZ_JBHNMF010000708.1:0-1547 GCF_048562965.1 Thiolapillus sp.
AAATCGAAATCCACAAGGAAAACGACGGCCAGCCAGTCATCGCGGTATTGAACATCGTCGACGATGCCAACATTACCGCCCCTGGCGAGTTGGGTGTCAGTGAACAGGTATTTGATCAGCTGAACCTGCCTCCCGGCACGTCAGTGACGGTAAAACACGCTTCCCCACCCGCATCTTTAGAAGCGGTGCATGACAAGATCAGTGGTGAGACTCTGGACTATGAGCAATATCTGAATATCGCCAGGGATGTCGTTGAAAACCGTTATTCCAAGATCGAAATTGCCGCCTTTCTGGTGGGTTGCGCGGAAACCGGATTCGAACGCGAGGAGGTGTTGCATCTGACCCGGGCCATGGTTGAAACCGGTGACCGCCTGGAATGGGGAGAAGCCCTAGTCGCCGACAAACACTGCATAGGCGGCATTCCGGGCAACCGCACCACCATGCTGATCGTTCCCATCATTGCCGCTCACGGAATGCTCATGCCCAAGACATCCAGCCGCGCCATCACCTCTCCTGCCGGCACGGCCGATACCATGGAGGTACTGGCCAGGGTAGACCTGCTTCCAGAAGCCCTGCACACCATCGTGCAACAGGAACGCGGCTGTCTCGCCTGGGGCGGTACCGCCAGGCTGGCACCCGTAGACGACATTCTGATCGCTGTGGAGCGCCCTCTATCCATGGACTCACCGGGTCAGATGGTCGCTTCGATTCTTTCCAAAAAGGTGGCTGCAGGCTCCACCCGCCTGCTGATCGACGTCCCCCTGGGGCCCACCGCCAAGGTGCGAAGTCATCAGGAGGCATTGCGTCTGCGCAAACTGTTCGAATATGTCGGCGACCATATCGGGCTGGAGCTGGAAGTCGTCATTACCGACGGCAGTCAGCCTATCGGCCGTGGCATAGGGCCTGTACTGGAAGCACGGGATGTCATGCAGGTGCTGGAATGCAGGCCGCAAGCGCCCCTGGACCTGCGTGAAAAAGCCCTGCAGCTGGCAGGGCGCATACTGGAATTCGATGCCGATGTGCGTGGCGGTGATGGATATCATATCGCCAGGGACATCCTGGATTCCGGCAGGGCCCTGTCCAAGATGGAAGCCATCATTCAGGCCCAGGGCAAAAACCCCGACCCGCCACAGCTGGGGCGCTTGCATCACGTCATCGCCGCCGCAGAGTCGGGAAAGATAACTGCGATCGACAACTTGCAGATGGCCAATATTGCACGCCTGGCCGGTGCGCCACTGGACAAAGGCGCAGGCGTGGATCTGCACAGGAAAACCGGCGAACATGTGGAGGCTGGCGAGCCCTTGTATACCATTTACGCGGCCTTCCCCGCGAACGAAGAATTTGCACTGGATGCTGCACAGCAATATTGTGGATACACGGTGGAAAAACACGATGAATGACGATTGCCTGATCCTTGCCTTTGAAGACGGCTCTTCCCCTGATTGAGTGGGCGCCCATCATCTAGTAATCCCATCAGGGTAAAGATCCAACCCGCCGAGATGGAAGTAAATGGCATTGGCAAACCGCTCTTTATTGCGGAAGCCTCT
>NZ_JBHNMF010000709.1:0-1544 GCF_048562965.1 Thiolapillus sp.
TGTGTTGGGTCAATAGCATAGACTCGGCGTACTATGATGTCAAGCCTCTACAGACATGAAAAAGCGATTGTAGATCCATCGAGGCAGGCTTGTACTCATCTTAGGGGTGAGTAGTTACTTCTGATGTATTCAATATTCTCCAAATCCCTTTCAGTTCTGTTGTGTTCATTGCGCAACAAAGACCATCGCAGATGCTTTTTCAGATTGATTCGGTCCTGTGAAGACAGCTTGCTCTGTAGATGTTTACGTAGCCCATCCAGTTTCTTCGATGCTTCTTTCACAACGTGAAACCGGTCGATGACAATGCGGGCATTGGGCAATTGCGTTCCAATTACCAGTTCATAGGGCTTCCACATGTCGATGACGACCCATTCAATGCGGTTCTTGTCTTTGAGCCCTTTGAAATAATCGGTCAAATGCGCTTTTGTTCGAGACTCCAATATATCGAACATGGAATGCATTTCTAGATTCACCAGAACCGCTCTTGGCTTACCCAGAATGTACAGCTCGTCCAAGCCGAGCAATCTCGGTGTTTCAAGAACCACCTGCTCTTCCAGATGAGCTGCGTAGTCCTGAGTGATGCCTTTGACTGTGTTCAAGGCCAAACCAACCTCTTTGGCCAACCAGGTGAATGTCGTTCCAAAACAACGATCCTGGATATACCGAACGAGACGCCGGGTCGCTACGCGCTTGTCATCCAGCGATGGGCTGGATGGCGTCACCACTGTGCCACACGCCTTGCATCGGTAACGCCGGGTTTCGATCTCAACTTTGACGGGCTTGCCGTGGATAGGGGTATCCGCATAGGTGGATCTCCGTTTTCCATGTCTGTACAAGGGCGAGTTCCCACACTTTTCGCACTGCTCGGGCGGCGAGGCGATGTTTTCCGCAATAATGAGTATTTGTCCCTCATCGTCCCGCATACCGATGGGCTGGATCTGCTCCAATTGCAGGAGGTCGTACATCAAGACTCCTCCCTGACATCGGACAGCAACTCCCCGGCCACATCCTTTTTCAGCATCTCATAGATCACGGAAAGAAACAGGTCACGGGTGGTTTCATCCGACAGCAGCCGTCTGGAAAGAACGGAGTGAGAGGACATGGCCTCGACGATGGCCTTGGTCGCCGCTCCTGGCAGATCGGCGCGCATGGCCTGCTCTTTGGGGTTGTTGCGCACCTGGGCCATCACCGTCTGATTGTCACGCAGCTTCTCGCTGATATGCACGGCGAAGGCCACTTTGTCCTTATCGCTGATCTCCTTTCCAAAAGCCTCATTCAGGCGCTGAATCAGCTCTTGCAGATAGGTGCGTTCCCGGTCCCTGCCTTCACGCAGATCGCCGCCGATGGGCTTCAGGAGGCCACCTTCTTCCCGGACTTCCCATTTCGTCTGCTGGGGGGTCAGGCGGTAATGGGAAAGCACCAGCCTGGAAAAGGCGGCGAAGGCCTCGATTTGGGGATCGCCAAACTCCACCAGTTGGGCCACGTACTCATAGGTGCGAACGAACTTTCCCAACCCCTGGCTGAACACCAGTAGCTCGTCCCGG
>NZ_JBHNMF010000710.1:0-1543 GCF_048562965.1 Thiolapillus sp.
CTAAAAAATGGCTTTCGCATAACCGACAATCCGGTCTTTCTTCAAAGGTCCCCAGTAACGACCGTCGTAGCTTCCTGCATTGACCGACAAGGTAAGAATCTCATCATCCTTTATCACGAAGGAGCGGTCGTAAGAGCCGGGTGGCTCGTGAAGGTATGTCAGTCCCCACAACCGGTCCCAGTAAACGCCATTGACGTATGCCCGGTCGTTGCGGATTTCCACCTTGTCACCCGGCAACCCAGCCGCAAACTTGGTCAACAATGAGCCATCCTTGAATATCGGTTCCAGCCCCTGGGAGCGAAATACCACCAAATCACCATAATGGAGGTCATCATGGAATGGTTTTTTGGAATACAGGAACGCCGTCCAGGGCAAGCATTTTATTTCCTGTGGATCCACCCCAATAAAGTGGGTCTTTAACCACTGGGACACCCCGAAGTCAGCCGCTATATAAGCAAGTAACGAGAATATCGGGGCCAGCATGAGAATGCTGATGCGTTTGCGATTCCAAAAAGAGGGTTTAGTTGACATGATATTACCTTGCCACATTGGGAACAGAATCATCGAACTCGCCCAGCCCCAGTGCAACCATGACAGGCTGGGTTACATCTCTGCCTTCAAGGCCGCGGAGAACAGCCTGTTTAGTTAAAACCAGGTAACCTGCGTCTGCGTACTTTGCGAGAACTTTATCGAGTTCGTTAACGAAGTCTCTGCTCTCCAGTATGCCTTTGGCGGGTTCGCCCGGGTGTTCTTTCAGCATGCGTTGGAGTTGTGCGGTAAACAGCTTTTCGGAATCGACATAGACAATCTTTGCCGGCTCGGAAGATTTTCCAAGATATCCAACAATGACATCACGAAATCCGTAAAGGCCGCTGGCCACAATCAATGCGACCAATAATGCGGCCAACAGCATAGTCGTTACATCCACGCCTTGTGGTGTAGCCCCAGGAGAAGCTTCGAGAGTGTCAACATGCTCGGTCCCGGGCGGGACCCGGACAGCTTGATCTGTAATCTCCGGAGATGGATCAGGATTTCCCATTCGTTTTTACCTCAGCCATAATTGGCAATGAAATTACGGACAGCCTGCTCAGCGGGTACACCATTCTCGATGTCCCGCATTACCACGTCGCGCTCGTCGCCTTTTGTGGAAAAGACCACCTGGGCAAAACGATTTTCAACATGACGGGCGACACCCCAACCGTTATTGGTATAGATAAAGACTTCGGCATAGCGTCCTGGTACGGTATGAACGGATTTCAATATATCGAAAGCTGCATCGGACAAATCCAGGTATTTGCTTGCGCGAAGCCGGTCAATCGCTTCCGAATTTTGTGCGAGGATATATTTATTGGGCGAATTGTCGGCAATGGCCTGCCCAACGGGGCTTTGATAGATGTCCGCCAGAGACTGGGTAACTGTGATGTAGGAACCCAGCACTTTACGAGCCCGGCGATAGCCGCTGGCCAGGAATCGGGCAACCATCTGATCCCCGCCACCGGAATTGGCGCTTTCTTCCGTCAACAGGTCACCCGCTTCCTCGATA
>NZ_JBHNMF010000711.1:0-1541 GCF_048562965.1 Thiolapillus sp.
AAGTTGTTGCGTAGTGCTTGGTGACCAGGACGGCTGGGGCACAAATAGGTTGTCAAAGGCTGAGTCGATTTTGGGGACTGGGATGTCCCAAAATCTATCACGAGGCCGAAGACACGCTTGAAAACCCCACCAACAGGGAAGTCCAGAAAGACATGGAGGATGCCGTGCATCGCGCCAACACGGTCATCCACGGCCTGCTGGATTTCTCCCGGGACAAGCAACTGAAACTGGAAAGAGGCAACGTCAACGCGGTAATCCGGGACACCCTGCACCTGGTGGAACACGAACTGCGGCAAAGACATATTCAGCCCAAGCTGTCACTGTCCGATACCCTGCCGGACATGGACATGGACAAGAACAAGCTGCAGCAGGTGTTCATCAACCTGTTCATGAACGCTGCCCAGGCCATGGAACACGATGGCGAGCTTCAGGTGACAACACGGGAAGTGGACATCGACAGGCCCGGGCAAAACAAAGGCGCCAGGCAAGCCCGTTTTCAAGCGGGCGAATCTGTCATCGAAGTGGAAGTGGCGGATACCGGCCCCGGCATCCGTCCCCAGGACAGGGAAAAGATTTTCGAGCTATTCTATACTACCAAGGCAGTCGGCGAAGGTACCGGACTGGGATTGTCGGTCACGAGGAATATCATCAACCTGCATCATGGCGGCATCGACATCGACAACCGGCCGGAAGGTGGCACGTCTGTCATCCTGCTTTTCAGAAAAACCAACAGGGAAAACACACAATGACGAAACGTATCCTGGTTGTCGACGACGAACCCGCCGTCACCCGCATGGTTAAGCTCAATCTCGAACGCACCGGCGACTTCATCGTGAAGACAGAAAACCAGGGCAGCCAAGCTGTGGCCGCCGCACGGGAATTTCAGCCCGACGTGACCCTGCTGGACGTCATGATGCCGGACATGGGCGGAGAGGAAGTCGCAACCCTGTTGCAGGAAGACGAAACGCTTTCTCGAATAAAGATCATTTTCATGACCGCCATCGTCACCCACGAAGAAACGGACGCGACTGATCACCATCAACACATATGCCCTTGACCTCCAGGAACGGAGGAAATACCGGAACTGCAGGGAATATTTTCAACGCCTTGCGCCCGTGGCATACAACCGCCAGTGACACAAGCGTGTCTTCGGCCTCGTGAAAGATTTTGGGACATCCCAGTCCCCAAAATCGACTCGGCCTTTGACAACCTATTGGTGCCCCAGCCGTCCTGGTCACCCAGCACTACGCAACAACTTCGCAAGCTCGTTGCTGCTCCGTACTTGGCTCCCAATGACTGGACGCCGCGTTCGGAGGCCTACTTTGTTTTCCCTCTGGCGCAAGGCACGCCGGGAAAACAGTGCGGCCTCGCGGCTACTGGGGTCTACCAGCCTTCGCTTCGCTCTCCATGGCTGGCAGCGGCGGAACTGTTTCTCGTCGATACCAAGACAGTCGATCTTCGTCGCCTGACGCCGGGCCAGCCCACGCTTAACCGCCCGCGCCTTGATGGCGTCAACCTGGTGCCAGTTAAGGCCCAATAGC
>NZ_JBHNMF010000712.1:0-1540 GCF_048562965.1 Thiolapillus sp.
GCTGCGGTTAGCGTATTCCGAGTTATAACCGGTCAGGGTCAGGTTACCGAGCGTGTGCCGGTAGGTCTCCCAAACATTTTCCCAATCGTCACCAAGTTCCTCTCGCCACACGGTGGGCACTTTTTCAGGATCGTTATCACACTGGGGCAGTATGTGTTCTATCGTGTATTCATCTACTGGCACGCGCTCCTTGCGCCCATGATTCTCCAGCCTTCGTAACCAGTAACTCCGGCTACGGAAGTTATAGAGATCTTTGATCTTGAGCTCACGTTTAAATTCATCGTCCTTCGGAAAACGGCGATAGGACGGCAGTAACAGAAAGGCAGCTTCGAGGCGTTCGAGATAGCGATCTTTCTTCAGCGTCTTTCCCATATTGGCAAACGTCTTGTTCATCGAATTGGTCGGTATGGCACAGACCGCACGACGGAAAACATAACTTTCTATTGTGCGTACCGCCTTGAGGAAGTCTTCTCTGGAAAGAATCTGACTTTGATAGTCGTGATACAGCTCGAGCAGCAATGGATAGGCGACATCGACCTTGAGTTCCCGCAGGTCGTGGAAAGCACGATCGAGCTCTGAATCCTCTTCAGTGCCCAGCGCCATGGCACAGAAATGTCCGGCATAGGCGTGCAACTCCGCAAGCAGCGATTCCACACCCGCATTGGCGACGCTGGATGACCGCGCATGTTTTTTGAACGCGTCATAGACCTCGCCCATTTTGGGAATCTCGCCAGTCCTGACCGTCAGGTAATGCCGCATAAAGCCGTCAAAGTGGGTGGTGTAGGCTTCCTGACCAAAGGCCAGCTCCATCGGCCGCCAATAGCGCTCATAGAGCCGGGTCTGTAGTTCGGATTCCAGGCACATGAGTATGAAGTTGCGAATCAGGTCGGCCTGACTAAGTTCTCGCCCCGTGGAGTTCATACTCTCGAAAATGAGTGTGGGTTATCCTGATCGCGATCAAGCGATATATCGACAACCATCAACTTGGCAATACCCTTACAGACGGTTTCAAGATCCTCTTTCTGACCCACCAATAATTCCTGGAAGAGCTTCAGGTTCTCTGTAATGCGGATTGAATGTTCCTTTGGTTGTGGCGCATCCTTGAGGATCGAGATCAGTGAGGCTTTGTCTGTTTGGGAAAGGATCAATTTGAAGTGGCGCTCGCCCTCCTCTTCTGGATTCAGCAAGTAGTAATTACGCAGTTTCCGGGGAGAAAAACCTTCTATCGGCTCTCCTTCACCGATCGCCGACGCCAATGCAGCGATCAACAGACTGACTGTTGTAAGCCGTTGCTGACCATCGATAACCAGCAACGGCGACTGGGCGGATATTGAATAAAGACCCTTTTCCACATACACGACTGAACCCATGAAATGGGCTGAAATATCATCGTTCTGCCCTGCGCGAAGGATATCGTCCCAAAGTTGCCGCACTTCCTTTTCCGTCCAGGAATAGGTGCGCTGGTAGATAGGAATCACAAACTGTGGTGATTTCTTCAGAAAATCGAGTAGCTTGGCTTCTGTGGCTTTCATTACTTAGT
>NZ_JBHNMF010000713.1:0-1537 GCF_048562965.1 Thiolapillus sp.
CCTTCGCTTCGCTCTCCATGGCTGGCAGCGAAGGCGCGACAGCCTGTTTCTTTACCTGTCAGGGCGAGTGAAAATGTCAAGCCAAAAAAATGGCGCTGCATCCCGACGCATAGTTAAGTCGACTTAACTCGTCCATTAACGCAACAACCGGTCCGCGATATCGTTGGCTTCAGTGCCATTCGAGAACAATACACAGGCCCACCCATTCGATTCCTTATTTTTCTCCACCCGACTTACCCGATAATGGTTGCCAAGCAATATTTCGAGGTCGTCCTGTAGGTAGTCGCCCATTTCTCCATCGTAACGAAAAGCGTATTCTCCTGCCCCAGATGGCAGGAGCTGGATCCGGCAGATGTAGCCGACTTTATCGCTGATATTCTGCTCCAGGGCCGCGACATCGATATCTTTATGAGGAGCTAATTTGCGCTCGCTTCCCAATAGATTCAATAGTGCATTGTAAGTACCCTCGTCCATATCGCCATCAACGGTCACTGAGTTAACCTTCCCGTCACCCTTGGGAGCACTTGTCTTCTTTAACGCCTGTAGTGCTTGTTCCGCCAAAACATCCGGAGAAAAGTCATTTACATTGGCCTGTTTCCAGTTTGCGCGATAAATCGCCACCACGCGATTACTCTGGTGAGCCGATAAGCGTTCACTGAGCATACACTGCGCTAATGCCCATTGAGCTTCAGCGGGTAGGCCCGGGAGCGTCCGAACGTGAAGAGGGGTCAACTGATTGAGCGATAAACTCTTCTTAACCTTCGGGTCGAGTTTGAGCAGCTGGAGCTTATGGTGGACGGCAGAACGAT
Source organism: Thiolapillus sp. (assembly GCF_048562965.1). Lineage (NCBI taxonomy): Bacteria > Pseudomonadati > Pseudomonadota > Gammaproteobacteria > Chromatiales > Sedimenticolaceae > Thiolapillus > Thiolapillus sp. The sequence continues at coordinate 810 of NZ_JBHNMF010000713.1, forward strand.
GCAATCCTAGGTATCGGGCCAGTTCTGCCTGTGACTTATACACCCCGTCATCGAGCAGTTGTTTGAGCGATATGGCCTCTGTAATTGGATCAAGTTTGGCACCATGGCTTCGTAAGTCGAACATGATGAGCGCCTTTTCGTCACTTTCTCTCAAGTCAGAAACCACGAACGCCGGAATCTGTTCCATTTGCAATGTTTGCGCCAGCATCCAGTATTTTTCTCCCTGTATCAGGGTATAGGTATTTTCTTTAGTCGGCTTTACCATTACAGGAGGGATGATGCCGCTTTGGCCGTAGATTTGGATTTCATCAGCGCTCGGGCGGACAATGGCGTATCCCTTTGGGCGTTTACAGGATAATGCAATAGCATCAGTGAATAAGTATTGGCACATAAGCGGTAAGCGGCAATAATGTAGTCTTGAGACTACATTGTATCAAGAAGGCAGGAATTTTTCATGGGCACCACCAATATCCTGTTTGCCGTCGGCGGCGCAGAGACTGTTGCCCTGGTGGCAGGGCGATAAATCAAGCGTGTCTTCGGCCTCGTGATAGATTTTGGGACATCCCAGTCCCCAAAATCGACTCGGCCTTTAACAACCTATTGGTGCCCCAGCAGTCCTGGTCACCCAGCACTACGCAACAACCTCGCAAGCTCGTTGCTGCTCCGTACTTGGCTCCCATATGACTGGATGCCGCGTTCGGAGGCCTACTTTGTTTTCCCTCTGGCGC
>NZ_JBHNMF010000714.1:0-1530 GCF_048562965.1 Thiolapillus sp.
CATGCCACCTTTCATTTTGATTTAGGCAGCGCTTCACTGACTCAAGACACCTTGCGGGAGATGCGGGAAACCATTGACGCAATCAAGATCAAACCGCACCGCATTCTTGTGGAGGGGCATACGGATAGCATTGGGTCGGATGCCTACAACAAGCACCTGTCGGAACAACGGGCCATGGCTGTACGTCAGAAGCTGGTGGAATATGGGGCAGCACCCGATTCCATCGTGATGAGAGCCTATGGAGAAAACAAGCCTGTTGCTTCAAATGACACTGAAGAAGGGCGAGCCAAGAATCGTCGTGTTGAGGTTCACTGGCTGGCCAAACAACCTGTGGACAAAAACAAATGAACGAAATACCTATTCCTCGTTATGTTGACGCTCAACACCAGTTCTTTTTCTGGGAAATCGATGAAGTTGTCATCATCACCTCTATCCTGGGACTCGGTATCGCCCTTGATTTTTTCTTCTATTCCTTGGTTCCCGCTATTGTTCTGGGAATGGTTTTTTCCCGGTATAAGAACGGAAATCTCGATGGTGTGCTGCAACATATGGCTTACTGGGCAGGATTTGTTGCTCTCAACAAGATTTTCACAAACGGTCAGGTAAGGCAGTACATCCCGTAAACAACCCCGACTAAAGTCAGAGGCTTTTTATCATGGTCAACCTAAGCTGCCACATCAGGACGGTTTACAACGCCCCTGGAAGCGACGGTGGTCGCTCCCAACCGGGCAAGATTCGATGCCGCGTTGCAGCCGGTGGCGAACTCGGCGGCGAGGGCCGAGAGCGTGGCGTCATGCGCTGGAGTGGTTCTGAGCTTGATGGAAACGGTGCGCCGCATCTACCGGCGCCCCTTGATGTGTTCCGTACGCTCGATGTAGCGCTGGATGGTTTCGGCACTGACATTCCCGGCGGTGCCCACATAGTAAGACGGGGACCAAAGGCTGCCTCCCCTAAACTGCTTGCGCAACGCGGGAAAACGGGCGAACAACTTGCGCGCCTTCGTGCCCTTGATAATCTTCACCGCATCCGCCACCGCGATGGCCGGCGGAATACCGAGAAACAAGTGGATGTGGTCTGGTTGAATCTCCTTGGAGATCACCGGCCACCCCCGTTCCTGGCAGATCACATCCAGCAGGCCATCCAGCGTCTTTGCCACTTGTCCTGTCAACAGGGCTTTACGATACTTCGGGCACCATACCAGATGGTATGCCGTTTGATAGACGCTGTTCCTGTTGTGAACTACCTGCACCATGTTCCACATGGCAGCAAAACCGGCCTGCTTGGTAAATCGTGCGCAATTCCTCTCCCGACTGAAGTCGGAAGTTTCCTTGCGGAGGCGCTATGAAGGAAAGACGGTTTAAAAAAAATTGGGACGCGTCCCAGAAAATGATATCCATGCTGCTGGTGTCTACACTGGTTCTTGCGGCAACATTGGTCATTTTAGCATCCAAGGTAGCCACACAGCATGAACGGGTTGTCTTGGTTCCTCCCCATCTTGACGAGCGAATGAACGTCGGCTGGGAGCAGGCG
>NZ_JBHNMF010000715.1:0-1521 GCF_048562965.1 Thiolapillus sp.
CAAGGAATAGGTTTCACTAAAGGGAAGAATAAGGGTAAGATTGAACGAAATCCAACCCTATAATGCAAATAGCCATCTATTTTTTCCGAGGCACTTATTGATCGGTGTGGCTGATGATGGTGAACCTGTCAGCATCAAGGTTAACAAGTTTCCCAATGAAGACAAGATGTACCTGCATCTGGTCAATCTGATCAAAGATCGAATGGGTGTTGCGCACATGATGTACATGCACCCACGTTTTGATGAGCATGAGTGCGTCAGGGTGTTGACAGTGGAATGCCTGCCCGGTAAGTCACCAGTATTCGTCAAGGATAGCAACGTAGAGCGGTTTTATGTTCGCACGGGTGCAGCTACTTCTGAGCTGACGGGTGGGCAGGCTCAGGAATACATTAAGAAACGGTTTTGAAGGTCAGGGAAAAGAATGCCGTATTGTGCTGATAACAGGCTTCAGGAACAAAGTATCGTTGAATTATTCGACCAGATGACCCGTGGCATCCTCAAACTCCTCTCCGGTGATCTGGATGTCTCGGAACTTGAAATCGACTCAGGCCAGGAGGCGGCATGAGTTACATGCTCTTTGTCGATGAAAGCGGACAGGATCTCCGGAAGTCACCCTATGAGGTTTTGGCGGGAATCGCCATCGAGGACCGTGATCTGTGGAATCTGATCTGCCGGGTGCAGGATGCGGAACTGGAATTTTTCGGGCGGCGGGTGTCCGATGGTCTGCTGGAGCTAAAGGGCAAGAAGCTGCTCAAGCGCAAGACCTTCCGCCAGGCCGCGCAGATGGATCCAATGCCGGTGGAACGGCGGCGAGATCTGGCCAGAGCGTTGCTGGAAGACGGCGCATCCGGTACACGGGAACAGATCACCGCGCTGGCTCAGGCCAAGCTCGCTTTCGTGTCGCATCTATTGGCGTTGTGTGGTCAGTTTCGGGTCAAAGCGTTTGCCAGCATAGTGGACAGAGACGCGCCTCGGCCAGAGGGTGATTTCCTGCGCAAGGATTACGCTTATCTGTTCGAGCGTTATTTCTACTTTCTGGAAGATCGGTCGGCTGAGCAGTTGGGGCTGGTGGTATTCGATGAGCTGGAACGTTCCCAGTGCCATATCCTCATCGATCAGATGTCACGCTATTTCCGGAAGACGACGAGGGGGCAGGCGAGGGCCTCACTGGTGATTCCCGAGCCCTTTTTTGTCCACAGCCATCTGACGACGGCAGTTCAGATTGCGGACATCGTGGCCTATCTAACGGCTTGGGGTGTTCGCGTGGGTGGCATGTACCGTTCCGCACGGGAAGAGCTTGCCGGTATGGCGGCACAGGTGTGCGATCTACGCTATCGGGCGCGGCGCGAGGTCAACGGGAATTCGGATTTCTCCATCTGGAGCTTTGCGGTTATCGATGACCTGCGTCCGAGGGATGAGCGTGAAGAAACAGATGGGCAATAAAAAAGGCAATGCCAGCGTTCGCCAACAAAGCCTCCAAGAGAAATTATGGTGGCGGGCAGGCTGGATTGCAAGAAAAAA
>NZ_JBHNMF010000716.1:0-1520 GCF_048562965.1 Thiolapillus sp.
CGCACTCCACGTGCCCTTTTCCCTGGCCGTTCTGCGCCCAGCGAACAGCGCATGCGTGCGCCCGTACGATTTTTCGCTCTTCGGAGCCCTCTCTGCGCGAGGTAAAACGCGCCATCACAACGTAATGCCAGGTAGCGACTGGCATTGCGAAACATTTAATCGGGGTCGCGCCCCAAGGAGGAAGCAATGATGATCATTGCCCAATATACACGGGCCAGACTGGTCCAATACGGATTCTATGCCCGCATCGAGGGCATAGAGTTCGACCCCAGAAACGGGGTTCGCTTCTGCTTCAGAATGCGGCAGGAGCAAATCCGGGACTGGGGCCGGGAAAACCTTTCCGGCCGCCAGTATGGGGACCTCAAGGCCGCCCTGCGGGTGGCCGATGTCGCTATTCAGGCTTGCGTGGCCAACGGGAAGGTGGACGTATCCAAGTCCGTATTCCCGGCACGGGGGTGTGTGGACATCAAGGCCAACGACGCCGTGGCCAAGGTTGCCACCCAGGTGCGCGAGCAGCTGGAGCTGTTGCTGCCCCTCTTGGAGGCGGACTGCCACCGCCTCTATGAGGCTGGCCAGAACGTCCACGGCACCCGGGAGATCGCCCTGGGGGATGTCCGCGTGACGCTCACCGAGGAGCCTTGTGGGGATTTCGATTTTGGCTGGAGTCCCCAGCCCGGGGATACCCTGGACGACCTGCTGGGTGGGGGGAGGTACCTGAATCTTCGGATCCGGGTCTTCCGGGCCGGGCGCCTGATTGCGGAGAAAGTCCGCAAGGGTGTCGTGGACACCGGGAACTCCCCCCATTATGGAGGGATCGGCAGGGTCTTGCTTCGCGAGGCCATCACCATCAACGCAGCATAGGAGGTAAAAAATGGGAAAACGTATTCCCATCGATGCCGACGAACTGAAAGTTCAGTGCGCCGGTCACTGGCCCGAGATTCTTCGGGCGCTTGCTCCTGCGTTGTCGGAAGCGGTCGATGCCTACGGCCGCGGCGAAAAGGCCCGTGCCCAAGGGGTGTCATGCCCTGTGCATGGCAGCCCCAACGGCCGGCGGGGAGACGGCTTCAAGCTGTACAAGGACGCCGACAAGACCGGAGGCGGCCTGTGTAACAGCTGCGGCTTTTTCCCGTCCGGGTTCAAACTGCTGGAGTGGGTCAATGGGTGGTCTTTCCGGGAAACCCTGGAGGCCGTGGCGGAGCATGTTGGTTATGCGCCGTCCACGGGCCAGGCGCACAAGCCGAAACGGCCGGCCAAGCCGGTCATCGTCAAGGCTGAAATAAACGAGAAAGAGGAGCAGAAAAAGCTTTATTTCTTGAAGAAGGCCTGGGCGGAACGGCTGACGCTGGATCACCCGGATGCGGAACCCGCGCGGCGGTATTTCGCCAACCGGGGGATCCCCCTGGATGCCCAGCCCTGGGAACTGGCGAATGTTTTTTTCCATCCCGATCTCTTTTTTGAGAAAAGGAAAGGGAAAAACATTACCTCGCCGGCGGTCCTGGAGTTGGTGTATGACACCGAGG
>NZ_JBHNMF010000717.1:0-1520 GCF_048562965.1 Thiolapillus sp.
GACCGGCTTGCCATTCGCCCGCTCGGCAACCTCGACTTCCAGCTCGGGTGCCGCTTCGTTACCAACCCAGCGCACCAACTTGTAGACAAATGACTTGAATTTCTGCACCCGGTTCAGGATAATCTTGAGCTGCATCCCACTTGGTTCCCTCTGAGTTGATGATGGTTTCACAACTCCATCTTCTCAGAGACCGGGTGGGGTGCTCTACCCCGATAGGACAGACCTGATCATTTGCCTCAAACCCACCTCTGCTACCCACAAATTCTGCTGAGGAGCCGAATTTCTAATGAGGACGAAAATGCCGTATCTCCTATGTAAACACATCATCATGCTCACCCTGCTGGGCTGCATGGCGCAATCACTCCAGGCAGCCACATTGACCGTTACCAACGTCAGTGACAGCGGCAGTGGCTCGTTGCGCGAAACCCTGGCGAATGCCGATGACGGCGACACCCTTGTTTTCGCGCGATCACTCAAAGACCTCACCATCGTGTTGCCGGATTCAAGCCAGATCAGCATCGACAAAAATATTACCCTCAACGGGGACGTGAACGGTGATAAAAGGCCGGATATCACGATCAGCGGTGGTGGCCACAGCTCACGCCTGTTTAAGATCGAGAAAGGAGTTGAGGTGACGCTGAAATCGCTGAACCTGATACACGGCCACGCCAACGAGGGTGGTGGCATCCTCAATAACGGCACACTGACGATGGAATATTGCCGCATGAGTAACAACTACGCGAATTGGACTGGCGGTGCCATCCAGAACTGGGGAAAGTTGACCATCAGCGATGGTACCTTTGATAACAATGCGTCGGGTTCAGGCGGCGCCATCTTCAACGTGAAATTAACGCGCCCCGACGGAGGGGACGCGTATATTCAACAAAGTACGTTCAAAAGCAATGTCGCTAGAGAAGGCGGCGGCGGAGCAATCTCCAACTTTGGGAAGAACCTGGTCATCAGTGCCAGTACCCTGGCGTACAACCGTGCCGACAAGGAAGGTTCCGCGGTTTACGCCCGTAAGGGAGTAACTGCGATTCGCAGCAGCACGCTCTACGGCAACAAATCCACGTCCACCGGGGACTTGAATCACGTTGGCACCGTCTACGGAGCATGCTACACCTGCCAGACGACAGTCGAGCTGGTGAACACCGTTGTTGCCGGCTCAACCGGTAGGAACTGTGGCGCCGATAAATACATTACCTTCATCATAGACCATAGTTGGTTTGACGATGACAGCTGTGAGAATGGCGATGCATCCGGAGCACCTGAACTGGGGCCATTGGGGAACAACGGCGGTTATACGGAAACCATGATGCCGTCCGGGCATAGTGGTCTCATTGATGCGGGGAATTCACAAACCTGTACGGTACGTGACCAACGCCTGGCACCGCGCGTGGGTACCTGCGACATTGGATCTGTGGAGGGCGGCAGTAAGGCACCGGTCGGACCGATACCCGGCAACGGAGACGATACCGACGCGATGAGCGCGCTGGTTATTGGGGAGCCATCTTCAACTG
>NZ_JBHNMF010000718.1:0-1518 GCF_048562965.1 Thiolapillus sp.
CCACGAACAGACTGTCTCCACAAGCGTGTCTTCGGCCTCGTGATAGATTTTGGGACATCCCAGTCCCCAAAATCGACTCGGCCTTTGACAACCTATTTGTGCCCCAGCCGTCCTGGTCACCCAGCACTACGCAACAACTTCGCAAGCTCGTTGCTGCTCCGTACTTGGCTCCCATATGACTGGACGCCGCGTTCGGAGGCCTACTTTGTTTTCCCTCTGGCGCAAGGCACGCCGGGAAAACAGTGCGGCCTCGCGGCTACTGGGGTCTACCAGCCTTCGCTTCGCTCTCCATGGCTGGCAGCGCCAGCTTCCTGCACCATGCTGCCTACGACAAGGCCGATGGCCTGCGCGGTTTCCGCATTCAGCTCTGCATCGCTGAGGCCACGGATGAGATTCGCCTGAAACAGGGTTTCCGGCAATTTCTCCGGCGCCATGCTGCACGCTTCATGATCCTGAATCTGCTGCCGTGGGATTCCCTGGCTGAATTGCTGAGGCTGTTCGACTGCATTTTCGTTACGCTCGGCATTCATGGAAGCCGTGCGGGTGGCCTGGGCATAACGTGTGAGCATTTCGATCGCCGGTATGGATTCTTTCAGCCTGGGCTGCTGTACGGTGGCGCCAAGACGTTTCAGGGTCGCATCCACCAGGGTGACCGTCATTCCCATGTCCTGCTGATAATCCCTTTGCAAACGGCGATAACTCCATAGCAACGCCAGCACCAGCAGGACAACCACGCCTGCGGCCATACCGGCAAGTATGGGCAGGGGAAGCCCTACCGTATCCGTGTTTGCGTAGCCTACATGCCACAGGGTACCGGGAACAGGAATGCGCCCGGTCTGCCCCGGAGCACCCTGCTCTCCAGCCTCAACCAGCGACATGCCCGTATCCTGTTCGAGTTTCAGAGACACACCCTGGGGATGCAGGTCTTTCAGCCCTTTGGCGATAAGCTTGAAAGGAAATGTTGCAAACAGCACACCCGCGAGCTGGTCCGCGTCTTTCACCGGCATGGCGATGAGAAAATAGACTTTCCCCTTTTTGTCTTTCAGTGCTTCGACTGGCACCGTCGCCGATGTGTCATGCACGCGCTGATACATGTCTGCCGCCGCATAACTGCCAAAGAGTTCCTGCTGGATCTTTTCATCACTCCAGTCCTTCACCGGCAACAGGCGGGTCAGAAGCACATCCGGCAAGGTATTCTGCAGCACCCTGTCCATCTCTACCATGGCCGGTTCACCTTCTTTGACCGCTTTGAGTACGGCGGGTCGGGAAGCAGCGAGGCGAACCAGTTCAGACTTGCCCTGTACCACAGCACCAACATATTTCTGCACGGATTCAGCCACCAGTCTGGCTGACTGTTCCAGTTTTCCGGCAGTATTCCTGGTGTTCAGCCAGCTTTGTCGGTCGAGTAGATGGGCTCCACAACAGGTTAGGATCGTGTTGGCATTCTCTGTTTGCCGGCTGGTTTCCCACCGGTGCCGCAATATCCTCTCCGTACTGTCGCATCACCACACCCCTCAC
>NZ_JBHNMF010000719.1:0-1517 GCF_048562965.1 Thiolapillus sp.
TAGATTATGTTGATGAAGATAAAACCCCACTGCCTCCAAAGAATGCGGAAGTGCTGACCACCTGCTGTGATTATTGCATCGTGGCCTGTGGATACAAGATTTACCGCTGGCCCGTCGGTGCTGCCGATGGCGGCCCCAAGGCTTCGCAGAATGCTTTCAATGTGGATTTCCCCACCGGTGCATTACAGGCCTGGGTAGCACCCACTCAGCACAACGTGGTGATGCACAAAGGTAAGCCGCACAATGTGGTGGTCATTCCCGACAAGGATTCGAAGGCAGTAAACTTCGGTGGCGATTCCTCCATTCGGGGAGGTTGTATCGCCCAGAAAGTCTACAACCCCAAGAAACCCACAAAAGACCGCTTGCAGTCACCGCTGATTCGTATCAACGGTACCTTGCAGCCTGTTTCATGGGACACGGCGCTGGACGTGGCAGCCGAGCTTATCGACCACACGGTCAGGAAGCACGGCGCCAATGCCTATGCCATGAAGATGTACTCCTATCAGTTCGTGGAAAACACTTATGCGCTTTCCAAGTTCTCCCGGGGCAGCATCAATACCGCCAACTTTACGTTCCACGATACGCCGGCCAACGTGACCTCCACTCCCGGTTTCCGTGATGCAGGCTTCGACAACTTCGGTCCGGCCTACCGGGACTGGGGTGATGCGGAAGTGCTGATGATCTGTGGTACAGATCCGTACGAAACCAAGACCATGATCTTTACCCAGTTCATCAAGCCGGCGATCGATCAGGGTCAGAAGACCATCTGGCTGAATGTGCGTGAAACGGCTGGTCTCGCCTATGCCAAGAGCAGGGGTAACGCCCTGCATATCCAGCTCGACCCCGGTACAGATACGCCGGTGCTGGGTGCCATTGCCCGGGTCATTCTGGAGAACGGCTGGGAAGATTCCAAGTGGATCAAGAAATGGGTCAACAACAAGTGGGAGTCCAGCTCCGGTTTCGGCCAGGGTACGCGCAACACACCCTGGCAGTGGCGTACCACCTGGGGCAAGTTCCAGACCAAGGGTTTCGAAGACTACAAGAAGTGGAACTTCGCCCAGAAGGAATACAATCCAAAGACTGCGGCCAAGATCGCCAATATTCCTGTCGAGGATATCTATACTGCGGCAGAATGGCTAGCCAAGCCCAAAGCGGACGGCACGCGTCCCAAGACGTCTTTGGGCATCGAAAAAGGCTTTTACTGGTCCAATAATACCGGTAACACCAACGCAGTGAGCTCACTGGCTACCCTTTGCGGTGCAGGTGGGCGTCCCGGTCAGGTGGTCGGTCGTTTTGGTGGACACCAGCGTGGTGGTACCGGCGGTGCCGGCTTCCCGCGCAACAAGTCTCCGCAAAAGCGTCCCGGACGCCGCCGTCAGGCTATGGACACGGACCGCTATCGCTGCCAGCCATGGAGAGCGAAGCGAAGGCTGGTAGACCCCAGTAGCCGCGAGGCCGCACTGTTTTCCCGGCGTGCCTTGCGCCAGAGGGAAAACAAAGTAGGCCTCCGAACGCGG
>NZ_JBHNMF010000720.1:0-1514 GCF_048562965.1 Thiolapillus sp.
GTTGTTGCGTAGTGCTGGGTGACCAGGACGGCTGGGGCACAAATAGGTTGTCAAAGGCCGAGTCGATTTTGGGGACTGGGATGTCCCAAAATCTATCACGAGGCCGAAGACACGCTTGTCGTCGATCCCGTGGACAACCGGGAATACTTCTTCAGCCATTTTGAACCTTTCTGGGCAAACCGCTTGTTTCCCTGTTTTGATCAGCCGGACCTGAAAGCGAGCTTCAGCGTTACCGTGGAAGCACCTGATGACTGGCAGATCATCAGCAACACGCTGGCCACGAAGACCGGGAACGGCGATCTCAGCCGACATGAGTTCGCCCGGAGCAGGCGTTTCTCCACCTACCTGTTTGCCCTGGTGGGTGGCCCTTTTGCTGTATTTGAAGACCGCCGGGCGCGCATTCCCAGCAGGCTGTTCAGTACACAGTCCATGTCTGCTTACGTGGATGCGGAAAATATCTTCGAGGTCACACGGCAGGGTTTTGATTTCTACGGGAAATACTTCGGTATTCCCTATCCCTTTGGGAAATATGACCAGATATTCGTTCCCCATTTCAATGCGGGTGCCATGGAGAATGTGGCAGCCGTCGTCATCAAAGAAGACGCCTATCTGTATCGTGAAACACCCCTGCCTTCCAGGATGCAAAAGCGTGCCAATACCATTCTGCACGAAATGGCTCACATGTGGTTTGGCGATATCGTAACCATGCGTTGGTGGAATGACCTGTGGCTGAATGAGAGTTTTGCAACCTTCATGTCATACCTGGCACAGGTAGAGGGCACGCCAGACAAGCATGCCTGGCAGCAGTTTTCCAGTAGCATGAAGAACTGGGCCTACTGGCAGGATCAGCTGCCCACCACGCATCCCATCGAAACACGGGTTGAAGATACACTGAGTACCTTCGACAACTTCGATGGTATCACTTATGGCAAGGGTGCCTCCGTACTCAAGCAGCTGGCTTTTTATGTCGGCAGTGAAGCTTTCCGCAAGGGTGTTTCTTCCTATCTGAAGAAACATGCCTGGAAGAATGCCGAGCGCAAGGACTTCACGGATGCGATCGGTCAGGCTGCCGGGATGAACCTGGATGGCTGGACGAAACTCTGGCTGCAGAAATCAGGCATCAATACGCTGGTGGCAGATTATGATGTGGATGCGCAGGGCAGGATATCTCGCTTCGAATTGCTCCAGGGCAAGGGCAATGGTGATGCGGTGCTGCGCCCTCATCGCCTGCAGGTGGCGCTGTTTCATGACCGTGAGGGAAAACCCGGGCTGGAGAAAACCGTCACGGTCAACGTCACTGGCGAGCGGACAGCAGTCGATGACTTGGTGGGAGAACCGGCACCTGATTTTGTGTATCCGAACTACGGTGATCATGCCTACGCAAAATTCTACCTGGATGGTAACTACTCACCCCTATCAGCATAGAGCTGTCCCGAAAAGGCCATTTGAATGGCGACCAGCGGATTGTATCCCTGATTTGCCATGGTCTGCAGGTAACTGGAGATGCGGCAATA
>NZ_JBHNMF010000721.1:0-1511 GCF_048562965.1 Thiolapillus sp.
ATGTGTTGGGTCAATAGCATAGACTCGGCGTACTATGATGTCAAGCCTCTACAGACATGAAAAAGCGATTGTAGATCCATCGAGGCAGGCTTGTACTCAGTCTTAGGGGTGAGTAGTTACTTCTATTCAGCCTATCTTCTCAGTTTCCTGTTCGCCAACCTGGCGTATACCGGGCATGCCTACCAGTATCTCTGGCCGGATCATCCCGAAGTGCAACACTGGGCCAACCCCGTACTGGTTATTGTCTTCTGCCTCTTCGGCCTGGCTTTTGCAACCAGCTTTCTGGATACGCGGCAACGTTTTCCACGCCTGTACAAAGCCATCGTTGCTGCAGGCCTGCTTGTCAGTCTGCTGACAGTCCTGTCGTTCATTCTCGGCGCACAGGGGCTGGCGATGAAAGTAGCCATGGCATTTCTTATCCTGTTTTCCCTGGGCATGATGGTTCTGGGAGTATTGTCCTGGCGCGCAGGCATACCCTCGGCAAAATACTTCCTTGCTGCGTCCATTACCCACACCAGCGCCATTGTCCTGTCGGCAATCATTGTACTGACAGCGCTGGACTGGGGGGATTTCGGCATTCACATCATAGAAATTGCCATGCTTGTGGATGCTGTTCTGCTGGCATTTGCCCTTGCCGACCAGTTCCGCATCCTGCAGAACGAGAAGTTCCTGGCAGAAAAGCTGGCCAACATCGATCATTTGACCGGCATATGGAATCGCCGGGGCTTTCAGCAACTGGTCAGCCCGCTTTGGCATACCGGATTGCGGAATCAGCATCATATGTCTGTCATTCTCATGGACCTGGACCAGTTCAAGCGCGTAAACGACCGCCATGGCCATGCCAGCGGAGACCAGGTACTTCAGCAGACTGCCTCTATGCTGAATTCCAGCGCCAGGGCAGGAGATGTTCTGGCCCGATGGGGAGGGGAAGAGTTCATCCTGTTTCTACCCGAAACAGGCCTCTCCAAAGCCACGCATATTGCAGAGCGCCTGCGCCAGTCCCTCATCCGCATGGAAACAGGCCTCACAGACCTGCCCCTGACAGCAAGTTTGGGCGTAGCCCATGTTCACGCCCGGGATATCGGCATGGAAGAACTGATCAGATACGCCGACAGCTATCTTTACCGTGCCAAGGAAGAAGGACGAAACCGCGTCTTTTTCGGAGAGGCGGGTGATACCGCCAACACGGAAGCACAAATGGCCACCTGACAAAAACAGCGTCAATGATCCTGCTCGAACAGCAGCGATCCTCATTAAAATTCGGGAAACCCGTTTTCATGCCGGAACGCTTTTATACTGGCATATTCAGCCTGCTTATCCATGAATTGCATTTTTTCGACCTGTAAAGCACCTGTCACGCGCGTCTCCCTGGTCTTCTCGAACCTTCATGCAAAATGACGGTGATTTTCACATAAACTGTCGCCATAATTCGCTATCTGCAGCGTTCTTTGGTCTACCGTCACACCTTCACCGCCGCTGCCAGCCATGGAGAGCGAAGCGAAGGCTGGTAG
>NZ_JBHNMF010000722.1:0-1510 GCF_048562965.1 Thiolapillus sp.
GGGTCTTTTCTTCCGGCGGCAGTTTTTCGATCCGTTTCTCGATGGCGTAGAGTTTGCGGATCTTGCCGATGGCCACGTCGGCTTTGCTGACCTTCGTCCCTTTCTTTTTCGCCGGCGCCGCTTGGCTGGCTTCGACGAACTTGCGCCGTGCGTGATCCCAGCAGCCGATGCGGGTCAGGCCGTTCTCCCGGCACACCCGGTTGTAGCCGGCATAGCCGTCGGTCTGGAGTGTTCCCCTGAAGCCATCGAGCAGGCGCAGGGGCACCTCCTCGCTGCGCGAGGGATCGTATTCGAACAGCACCGCCGGTCGGTCCGGTGGTCCGCCCCGGATCACCCACATCCATTTGTCCGACTGGGCCGATTTTCCGCTCTCCTTGAGTACCTGGAGTCGGGTCTCATCGGCTTGCAGGTAGTCACCGTCAAGCTGCTGTTCCCGCAGCAGGTTGATCAACGGCTTGAATACGTCATCCAGGCGGATGATCCAGTTGGCCATCGTCGTGCGGCTGATTTGACCGCCATGGCGCTTGAGAATGCCTTCGAGCCGGTACAGCGGCAGGGCGTCGGCGTACTTGGCCACCAGAATCCAGGCCAGCAGCTGCACACTGGCCAGGCATTTGCCCAGGGGATGAACCGGGCGGGCGGCACAGGCCACCTGCTGCGTACCGTCTTCCTGCTCGAATACCGCTTTCTCCTGCCAGTATTCGATCACCCGGGCCTGCGCCGGGACGATGTCCAGCTCTTCCTTGACCTTGCTGAAGAAGGTTTTATTGGCCCCGGCCTTTTCTGCTTCGTCCAGGGTCAGCCGCACCTGGATGCGTGGCAGGTTCTCGTCGAAGCCGTCGGCCTTGTTGCGCCGCTTGCGCGGCTTTTTCGGTTCCGCCTCGGCTTCGGCCAGTTCCTTTTCCACCGCTTCGAGGGAGACTTCCAGCTCGGCTTCGTCGAACAACTCACCCTGGAAGGGCAGCTTCTCGCTGCGTGCGCCGAACTTGCGCAGCCGCGCCAGGCGCAGCTGCTCTTCCATCAGTCGGAGCAGCTTCTGTTGCTCGGCGATGAGTGCCTCCCGCTCTTTGAGCAGGGCCTGCTGTTGCACCAGAAGACGGTCTTTCTCTTCCAGAGAGCGATCTTTTTCTTCAAGAATCCGAAGCAGATCGGCTGAAGGGAACGATGCTGGGGCAGAGGGATTCGGGGAAGTGTCCAGCACCGGTTTCATGCAGCATATTCTATCATTTTCAATCGCTTATCGCATCAGAAAGTGGCCTCGTATTGCAACTTTCTGTGGCCTTTCATGGCCCCGATGTCATAGCCATCGAGGAGCCAGTTGATCTGCTGCCCGGTCAGCGAAACCAGCTCCTCCTCACCACCCGGCCAGTGAAACTTCTCCTCGGCCAAGCTCTTGTAATAGAGCACGAAGCCATTGTCTTCCCAATACAGAAGCTTGATCTTGTCCCGCCGCCGGTTGGTGAAGGCATACAGCGCCCCCTCAAAGGGGTTGTGGCCCAGCTCCTGTTCG
>NZ_JBHNMF010000723.1:0-1510 GCF_048562965.1 Thiolapillus sp.
CCCGTAACAACTAGCTCACGCGTACCATGTACCCTACCAGGGCGGCCAATTTCTGGGTGTGCTGCCAAATCCTGGTTGCCTCGTTTCCGTACTCTGTCTAGCATTTCCCAAGCAGCGACTAGGTTTCGTTCTGCCAGCCAATCGAAAGCCTCTTCAAGATCAAGATCCGTTCTTTTCAACCAGCGGACTCTCAAACTTGGCGCATCCCATATTTGCGTTGAAGGCGTTTTTCCAGTCCATCGAACAGTTCATCCGTGGTGAGCCATTGTGCATCCGAGCGGTCGGCATCAACTACGGCTTCCTGAACCTGCTCGCGGAACCAACGGTCGTATTCAACGGCCTCATGCGCTCGCTTCAGCGCTACTGATTTGTCGGGACGAGAAAGGGTTTTTTGGTTCGGATCAAAATTGGTAGCATCAGTCTCAAACTTCCGAATCCCAATCTCTGCCAGGTACTTCGCCACACTGTTGAGATTCGCCCAAGAGCGGATATTGTGGCTATTCTTGGAGCAAAGCGTTTTTTCTACCCCCCCGTAGGAAAACACCAAACTCCAACGATCACCAAAAGCCACAGCACAAGCCTGGCGAACCGCGCCCGCCTCTACCAGTTCTTTGATCGTGCTGTGTTGAATTGTTTCCGTTGCCATCACGGGATCCTCCTGCTATTTATCGGTATACCGATTTATTATAGTCTGGGACATAGGGGATAGTACAGGCAACACTTTTTAACAGTGCGCCCACCCTGTTAAACCGCTTACTCTCCTCGCCACCTTTACATGCAATCGTCGGTACAAATCCGGATTCGGCAAACCAACGTCATCATCTTCCGTCGCCCTTTCCAAATCCGCTTCCTCCGGTTTCATTTCCGCCGTGCTGTCCTCTAATGTTCTGTCAAAAAAACATCCTCCAGAGCTCCTGAGAGAGCGAAAAACACGAGAATCTCTTCTCCTGGCGAGTGCCTTGGCACGAGAAATTGGCTATCGAGCTATCTTGGCCACGTCCCGGCGCCCAAAATGCTGGAACCAGGAGATCGGTGAGCGATGCGGGCTAATCCAGACGTAAACTCGGGAAATACCGCTCATGATCGCTTTCTGCGACGACCAGTACGCCGCCCGGCCTGGTCAGCCATCTCAAACAGATCAACCGGGATGGTATCGAGCAAAATACGCGGGTTACCAATAACTGACAGCGCCGTTAACCAATGACCGACAGCCACGCCGGGATCGCCGTTTTCCAGCTTGCTATACGTCGGGCGGGAAACGCCAATCCGCGCTGCCATATCGCTCTGCCGGTCCCGGCGGGCCAATCTGCGGTGACGCAGGCGTTGCCCGAGTTCCCGGAGTATGTTTTCTGTGTCCTGGGGCATGTTTCGCGCGGTATGTTAAATATAGTTGTAACTACTCACCCCTATCAGCATAGAGCTGTCCCGAAAAGGCCATTTGAATGGCGACCAGCGGATTGTATCCCTGATTTGCCATGGTCTGCAGGTAACTGGAGATGCGGCAATAGGC
>NZ_JBHNMF010000724.1:0-1509 GCF_048562965.1 Thiolapillus sp.
GGCATCGACCTGGCGTCGGTGCGGCGGTTCAAGCGGTACCGAAGATAGGGCAGGAAGGCGCATAAATGATGGCTTCGCGCAGGGTTCCAAGATATAATCTAAGCTATGCAAGTGACGGATTATACAGCGAAAAAACCGGTCTCCAGCGAGGCAGATCCCGCCGTTGTCATCCAGTCCCTCCAGTCGGCTCTCGAGGCCTCCCGATCCGAGATCGCCGCCCTCAAGCACCAACCCGACTGGTTTAAACGCCAGCTGTTCGGGCGCAAGTCCGAGAAGCGCATCATTGAGCATCCGGACCAGCTCGACCTGAGCGCCCTGCTGGGAGATGCCGCTTCTCCGAGCGAGCCGGAAGCCACCGAAGAGATCACCTATCATCGCCGCAAGCCTAAGCAGCGCAGTGAGGACGATGTCACCGATGCGGGCCTGCGATTCGGCCCGGATGTGCCCATCGAGGTGATCGAACTGTCGGCGCCCCAGCTCGAAGGCCCGGAGGCCGGCCAGTACGAGGTGATCGACTACAAGATCAGCCGCCGCCTGGCGCAACGCCCCGGCAGCTACGTGGTGCTGGAGTATCGTCGTCCGGTGCTGCGGCACAAGCCCAGCGCGAGCCTGATGGAAGTACCGGCCCCCTCGGCGGTGTTCGAGGGCAGCCTGGCGGATGTCAGCCTGTTGGCGGGCCTGCTGGTGGACAAGTTCTGTTACCACCTGCCACTGTACCGCCAGCATCAACGGCTCAAGGATGCCGGGGTCACCCTGAGCCGATCCACCCTGACGAACTGCGTTCAGCGGGCCATCGAGCTGCTGCGTCCCATCTACGATGCCCAGTGGGAGCACATCCTGCAGAGCCGGGTGCTGGCGATGGACGAGACGCCCATCAAGGCGGGTCGCAAGAAGAAAGGCCAGCTGCAGGCCACCTGGTACTGGCCGATCCATGGTGAGGAGGATGAAATCTGCTTCACCTGGTCTACCAGCCGGGGCAGCGCGCACATTGAGCGGCAGCTCGAAGGCTTCGTGGGGGTGCTGCTCAGCGACGGCTATGCGGCCTATGACCGGTATGCCAGGAACAGGCCGCAGATCACCCAGGCCCAGTGCTGGGCGCACACCCGGCGCTACTTCGAGCGTGCCAGCAACGGCGACCCGGCAGCCGGGGAAGCGTTGACTCTTATCGCAGGTCTCTATCGGGTAGAACAGCAGATCCGGGATAAGAAACTTGCCGGCCAGAAGAAACTGGACTACCGCAGCCGCCATGCCCTGCCGATCGCAGATGCCTTCTTCGCTTGGTGCCATCAACAGCGCCAACGCATGGATCTGGTCAACAGCGATCCACTGGCCAAGGCGATCACCTATGCCGAGAATCACCAGGAACAGCTGAAGGTCTATCTCGGTGACCCGGAGGTGCCCATCGACACCAACCACCTGGAACGGGCCCTGCGGGTGATCCCAATGGGGCGTAAGAACTGGCTGTTCTGCTGGAGCGAGGTGGGGGCGAAGCATGTGGGCATTATCCAG
>NZ_JBHNMF010000725.1:0-1505 GCF_048562965.1 Thiolapillus sp.
GCAACGATGGTGTGCTTGTAGTCATTTTGTGAGGCAGCTTCCGGCAGTTGGGCGCCGCTACGTTTGTACATTTCCATATAAGCCTCAGCAGTTGCGTTGGCTTCAGCTTCGTTGATATGGGTGAAAAGGCGGCGTGCCAATACACTGGATATTTCTGTGGGTCTGACGGGAACGGTGGTGGTGGCATCACGTTTTACCACGCCCATAATGCTTTGGTTGGCACGTTGTGCTAGGGCTGCAGCCTCTTCCTCATCGACCTGGCGACCCAGTGTAGAGGTAAGCACGCTTTGCAACATACCTGTCTGGCCTTGAAAAGCATCGCTTTGGCTGGCTAGCGTCAGTACGATGCTCAGTCCATCATGGGTTCTGGCATAGCCAAGCAGCGCCATGAGGAAGGCACTGATTTGCTCGCCGCCTCCAATATGGGCTGCTTCATAACGGGTGGCATATTGCGCCAATTCGTCCAGCATGATGAGCACTTTGCGCCCTTCAAACATGCGTTCGAGGAAATACTGCCCCGGGAATGCACCGGAAGTAACTTCTTGCAGGTTCTTTTTGTAAAAATCTTCTCCGCCCAACCTGAGCGCAATTTCTCCCCAGAGTGTGTGCGCCAGGATCTTTTCGCCGCTCGGCGCAATGACGGGCATTTCGTCACAGGCGATAGCGACCACATCGATACTGCCGGGATCTTGAAGTATGTTGCCATCAATGACATCGGCAGCTGCTGTGGCAATCTCCTTTCCTCTATGCGCGAGGTGTGTCAGTGCTATGAGGGTATGTGTCTTACCTCCACCGAAAGCGGTTTCCAGGCGGTGGATGGCCGGCTTGCTGTTGTCGCCATTGAGCCTCCCCATAACATCGCGAACCACGCGCTGTAATCCTTCGGTGGGGAAAGTGGCCTCTTGAAAAAATGCTTCGGCGTCAGTGTAAATGGAGTCGATGGCACTACCCTTGCCAGAATAAGCTGAAGCTACTTGACTGATAGAGGCCGTAAAGATTTCTGGATTGAAAGAGCCTTGTATGATGTCCTTTCGTGGATCGCAAGTATTTAGGATTGACTGCATGCCTGTCTCCATCAGTATTGTTCTGTTGATTCTTGATAACCTGGTACAAGTTCCAGATTTTCAACGCTATAAAGTGTTTGGTGGTTTTTAAGCCACAGTAAGTATTCCGGTGCTGAAAGTTTGTGATCGTGTAAACAGTCGACTTTCCAGTGGCGAAGCCAAAATCCGGTAACTGCTGCCCGCATCTGGATATTCAGCATTCCAGAATTCATGCCATATTCTAACCCCAATGTCATTAACTTACTTGATTACCCACGATATTCAGCCACGCATACAGAAATTGGACTATAATAGAACATACATAGAATCAGTGTCTTAGTGCCTCGGAAAAAATAGATTACCCCAATTTTGTAATCGGATTGATTGTGACAAACCATGATTCCAGATCAGGTTTTCTGTCAAATCGTTTTTCCAATTCACGCATGGCCTGCTTACTCAGGG
>NZ_JBHNMF010000726.1:0-1503 GCF_048562965.1 Thiolapillus sp.
TGGGCAAGTAATCAATGAAATGGGATAACTCACCAGCCAGCCTTCTCAGAAGGCTGGCATCAAAGCCCCCTTATAGGGGGCAAAAGGCAAGTCTGCGTTCTAAGAACGCAGATTTTTACTGGTTTTTCTCCTCTGAAACTCTAAACTCTAGCTGGAGAAGACCCTGCAGAAAAACGGCATCCTGGAAATGGTGTTCGCCAGCGCCCTGTTGCCGGACCTGTTGCGCAGCCTGGGCAGAAAAGGGGCACTCCGCCTGGTGTACGAATATCTGCTTGGTGGACGCAGCAAGAAGGAGCTGATTCCCATTCTGCAGCAGTTCAAGGACATTTCCGACCTGGATCTTTATGTGCAGCGCATGAATGCCGTGCGCAAGGAAATCAAACATGCCGATACGGCCCAGCGCAGGAGCTGGCTGATCAAGGTGGTGGAAGGGTATGCCAGCTTACGGCGCGATCTCAAGCTGTCCTGGGAGATGTACCGTGCCCTAGACCTGATCCGGCTGCTGGACAAGCCTAAGGAGCTGACACTGTCCCGCGCAAATGATCTGCTGCAGGAATTTTCTTTGCAGGAAGAAGGGCAGACACCGGAAGTGAAAGGGCATGTGATCCTCAAGGCCGACCTTCGGGGGTCTACTGAGCTCACGGCCAGTATGCTTCGGGAGGGACTGAATCCGGCATCGTATTTCAGTCAGAACCTGTTTGATCCCATCAATTCACTGCTGCAGAAATACGGTGCGGAAAAAGTGTTTGTCGAAGGGGATGCAGTCATTCTGATGATACTGGAACACGCAAACCTTCCCACCCAGGCAGTGGCTCGCGCCTGTGGCCTGGCTTATGATATTATCGATCTGGTTTTGCGGAGAAACCAGGAAAGCAGGCAGCTGGGTTTGCCGGAACTGGAGCTGGGGGTCGCGTATGTACCTGAAGCACCCTGCTATCTGTTTGATGCCGGACGGAAAATCACCATATCTCCCGCAATCAACCGGGCTGACCGGTTGTCTTCATGCAAGGGACGTGATTTTGTTGGATTTGGCGAAGACAAACACTGGGGTGTCGAGGTCATCAGGATTGAGCAGACTGCCAACGGTGTCTCAGGAAGCGACCAGTATTGCCGATACAATGTGAACGGAATAGAGCTGGATCTGCCGGCATTTCAACATCTTGCAGAAGAGATCGTGCTGAAGAAGGTAAAGGCTGCGAGCTATGGTAAAAAAACGGGTGACAATTACTACGTTGGCCGTTTTCCTGATATGGCCGGGAAAACCCGATGGCAGGTCGTGCGCCACAGCGCCATCAAGCACTGGGATGGAAACAAGTTGAGCGGCTCTTCCAAGAAGGCCGGAAACAGTTTCTATGAACTGGTGACGGATCCAGAGATATTGAGCGTAAGCGCCAAACAATCAGCCCTATTGCATTTTTTTGACAGGCGTGTTCCAGGGTAGCAGGGCTTCAATGTCCTCAACCGTCCTGGCATTGCCGATGTGCTGCAGCACATGGTGGAGGT
>NZ_JBHNMF010000727.1:0-1502 GCF_048562965.1 Thiolapillus sp.
TGTCGTGAGCTAGAGAGCACCCCCCTACACTTAACCCGAAACGACCTGGACTTTAGAAAAGACTCGATAAAAGCCAGAAAATTTCCACTAATTCCTATCTTTTTGATCTTCGAAATTAACTTGTGGTGCCATACAGTATCGTAGGCTCGATGAATATCATAGAAAGTGGCTAGGGTGGAGTGGCGCCGGCTCAAGGCCTTTTTGACGTGTGCTGCTAGACGAACCGTATGGTCGGTCACCCCTCTGCCCTTCCTGAAGCCCGCTTGGGCCAGGGGGATCACCCCCCTGCTCTCGCAGAAATGCTCCAGTCGGGGCTTCAGGATCCTCTCATACAGCTTACCTAGGTGGGGGGTCAGCGAGATCGGCCTGTAGCTTGAGGGGTTAGCCCTAGGCTTGCCTGGCTTTGGGATAGGGACGATTGTGGCCCTTTTCCACTCGGCAGGAATGGTGCCGACCCGCCAGCACAGCTGGTAGAAGTTCAATAATTTTTTAAGAAAACAGTCTGGGAACTGTTTGATTAAAGCGTACGAGATCGGGTCTCCCCCGGTGGCCACCTTAACAGATTTAATGCCGAGGACGGCAGACCGAAGTTCTTGTAGTGTGAGTGGTTGGTTGATTGGCGTAGTGTTGTCTGCAGCTACCTCTTCCTCCCCCTCCCTCTCTACCTGTTCCCTCCTAGTGCGCTCTGCTGTGGGTAGGTGCTGTGACTGACTGGCTGTGGCGAAAGTGTCTGCAAAAATTTCTGCTTTGTCTGCTATGTTTGTTACGCGTGTGTTGTTGTGTGTTAGGGGCGTGTCGGGTAAATGGAACTTGTTTTTCATTTTTTTGATCTCTTTCCATAGTTTACCCGTGTCTGATGGATTGTTTATCTGCTCTAATATAAAGTCTGTAAAATACTCTTTTTTGGCTGTGGCCACTATTTTGTTGCAGTGTATGTTGGCTTGTTTGTATAGTGTATGCAATTCCGCTATAGTTACTGGGTCAGCCCTCGTGCGGCTTCTCATCCATGCCTTGAAAGCAGCTCTCTTTTGTTTCACTGCTTCCTCGCATGACGCGTTCCACCAAGGATTATCACCGGCCTTGGGGCAAGCCCCGCCGCTCGTCTTGGGGATAGACTGGTCCGCCGCCCTAAGGACGGCCCCTCTGATCTTCTCATAAACTAATTCTACTCCCTCCTGCGTTTCTGTTGCTGTGTGTTGTGCGTCAGCTGTGTCATCGGCACTCAGGATCGACCTGAACCTATCCCAGTCCGCCAACCCGAGTCTATAGCGCACCCCTCCGCCCCCAACCTCGGCCCTCTCCGGACATCCGCCGACAGTAATCTCGATGGGGAGATGGTCACTGCCTAGAGGGTCGTGAAGCGTCTGCCAGTGGCAGGAGGGGAAAAGCTCGGGGGAGACCAGGGACAGGTCGATCGACGAGCTCCGCTGATCCCCGCGGTCCGCCACTCTAGTGATAGAGCCGTCGTTCAGGACCGCCAGGTCTGCCTCTGTGATGGTGTG
>NZ_JBHNMF010000728.1:0-1500 GCF_048562965.1 Thiolapillus sp.
ACCATGTCCCGCAGAAAAACATCGGGCACATCACGCCCATTCAGGCGCTTAAGGATTGGCACAAAAAACAACCGGAATTATTCAAAAAGAAAATCTATGATCTATCGGGACTTGACAGTTAGCAAGGAAGAGAAGGAGGCGCGCAGGAAGAAACAGCTGACGTACATCGGTGACAAGCTGTCACTCAACTTCCAGGATATTGAAGTGCGCTCAGTGCTGCAGTTGCTGGCAGATTTTACTGGACTCAACATGGTGGTGAGTGATTCCGTGGGTGGCAGGATTACCCTGCGGCTGAAGAACGTGCCCTGGGACCAGGCACTGGATATCATTCTCAAGACAAAGGGCTTATCCAAGCGGCAGAACGGTAACGTCATTCTGGTGGCGCCTACCGAAGAAATTGCCGCACGGGAGAAACTGGATCTTGAATCCCAGAAGCAGGTCGAAGAACTGGCTCCGCTCCATTCAGAGCTGATACAGATAAACTACGCCAAGGCGGAAGCATTGGCGGAGTTGCTGAAATCTGAGGGCAACCAGCTCCTGTCCGAACGTGGCAATGTCACTATCGACACACGCACCAATACACTTTTGGTTCAGGACACAGCGACCAAGCTTTCTGAGGTGCGTGCTCTTGTAGAAAAGCTGGATGTCCCGGTCAAACAGGTGCTCGTGGAATCACGTATCGTTATTGCCAACGATGACTTTGCTCGGGACATCTGGGTGCGCTTCGGTTTCAACCGGGAAAACAGTGTTGGCGGCAATGCAAGCTTGTTGACGGCGGGTGGTTTGCCTGGACATACCTCCGGTACTTTTGGTTTTGCGCCGGGTATCGAAAATGCAGCGGGAAGCGGCGCCGAGGCTTTGATGGTGAACTTGCCGCAGCAGCTTTCGCCCGGACGTGGTGGCGCGGTTAATTTCCTGCTGGGCAAGGTGGGTTCATACCTTCTGCAACTTGAATTGACTGCCATGCAACAGGAGGGCAGGGGCGAGATCGTGTCCAGTCCGCGTGTCATTACCTCAGATCAGAACAAGGCGACCATCAAGCAGGGTATCGAGATTCCCTATCAGGAAGCGACTTCCAGTGGTGCTACCTCAGTATCGTTCAAAGAAGCGGTGCTGAAACTGGAGGTAACACCACATATCACGCCAGACGACAGGATTATCATGGATCTGCTGGTTGCCAAGGATGATGCGGATTTCACCAGAGCGGTACTTGGTGTGCCCCCACTGAATAAGCGTGAAGTGGAAACCCGGGTACTGGTCGACAATGGTGAAACCGTGGTTCTGGGTGGCGTCTTTGAGCGTGAAAAGAAGCAGGCGGAAGAAAAGGTACCCTTCTTCGGTGACTTGCCGGTTGTCGGTTGGGCTTTCAAGGAGAAAGCCAACCAAGCGTGTCTTCGGCCTCGTGATAGATTTTGGGACATCCCAGTCCCCAAAATCGACTCGGCCTTTGACAACCCATTGGTGCCCCAGCCGTCCTGGTCACCAAGCACTACGCAACAA
>NZ_JBHNMF010000729.1:0-1499 GCF_048562965.1 Thiolapillus sp.
CTTCCTGTGCGGGAACCTGAAGCTTGATATAGGCTTCGATCTTCTTGGCCATGATATACCTCTTTGTTTGGGTGCGAACGTCCGGGACTTTCACCCGGACTCCCCTTGTTTAGATGCCGGAAAAGGGATATCCCAGACCGGCTTCACTTTTGCTTCGCGCCGCACGTCCTGTGCGGGACTAATAAACGCGCCTAAGCACGTTGCCGCCGGCATCACTGCCGGCTGTAAATCTCTATTGTCAGCCTTTCTCCACCTGGCCGAACTCCAGTTCGACAGGTGTGGAACGGCCGAATATGGACACAGACACCTTCAGGCGGCTCTTGTCGTAATCCACTTCTTCGACGACGCCGTTGAAGTCATTGAACGGACCGTCGGTGACACGCACCACTTCACCCGGCTCGAAGAGCACCTTGGGACGCGGCTTCTCCGCGCCTTCCTGAACACGCTGCAGAATGGCATCCGCCTCCTTCTGGGTGATCGGCGCAGGCTTGTCTTCCGTGCCACCGATGAAACCCAGAACATGGGGCGTATCCTTGACCAGATGCCAAGTTTCGTCCGTCAGTTCCATGTTCACCAGCACATAACCGGGAAAGAACTTTCGCTCGCTGCGGCGCTGCTGTCCGCCACGCATCTCCACGACTTCTTCCGTAGGCACAAGGATCTCACCAAA
This sequence comes from Thiolapillus sp., assembly GCF_048562965.1. NCBI lineage: Bacteria > Pseudomonadati > Pseudomonadota > Gammaproteobacteria > Chromatiales > Sedimenticolaceae > Thiolapillus > Thiolapillus sp. Next base: position 671 of record NZ_JBHNMF010000729.1, read on the forward strand.
GAATTCCTGCATGCCAAACCGTTCGATCCGCTCTTCCAGCGAAGCCTTTACCTTGGCTTCATAACCTGAAAAGGCATGCACCACATACCAGCGCTTACCCATGCTCAGCCTCCCTGTCCGGTGAACCAGCGGACCAGCACAAACAGGATGGAATCAACACCCCACAGAAAAAGGGAAGTGATCAGCACGGCCACAAAAATAACCAGTGTGGTTTGCAGTGTTTCCTGCCGGGAGGGCCAGACCACCTTTCGCACTTCGGTTTGCGCCGAAGAGAAAAAGGACTTGATCCGTCTCCCCGGATCTGTCGCCAATGCGATGAAGACAGCCACACCAATGACCGCCAGCAATCCGAGCAACCGCACCCACAGGGGTTGCGCCTCGAACAGATAGAATCCGACGACACCAGCGACCAGCAAAACCACGGATAACAGCAGCTTGACTGTATCCATGGCGGAACCTTGTGTTTCAGTTTTTACGTTCATCCTGCCTACTTCAGCACTTTCACCCCGGTGTGTCAGCACCGGAACCAAAGCCCTGTGAAATGGCAGGCCAGGAGGGACTTGAACCCCCAACCTGCGGTTTTGGAGACCGCTGCTCTACCAATTGAGCTACTGGCCTAAAAAAATCCAAACTTCTTTTGACTTCAAAAGGCAACGGGTGCGACCGTAACACGGCCGCACCCCGCCACCCGATATGCGTCAGATCTGCTTACTCGATAATCTTGGAAACAACACCGGCGCCAACTGTACGTCCACCTTCACGGATGGCGAAGCGCAAGCCTTCTTCCATCGCGATCGGTGCAATCAGCTTCACCGTCATCTTCACGTTG
>NZ_JBHNMF010000730.1:0-1497 GCF_048562965.1 Thiolapillus sp.
AATGAGGTTGTGGTTTCCAGCGTGGATGGTGATATCACAGTGGATAATTGCGGAGATTACATGGAAGCCCTTGGCGAGCAGCTGACGGATATCGACCTCGATCTGCTAGACAGCTTTTTCGGGTAATGCCATGGACGCGCTACGTATTGATTTTCACATGATGCCCGGTGCCCGAATCCATGATCCGGGGCACCTGATTCATCTCGGTGCCCTACTCGCTTAGGCACGGGTTGAGGAGGAACGCGACCGCAATCCAGATACCGACTTCAGCATCCAGGAGGATCTACCCCTTCAACGGCTTGTGCCGGATAACGGCCAGGAAGGAGCGGCTGTTTGGGCTGCCTCCGCCCTGGTTTTCGATCCGATGTTTAGGGAACAGCGCTACCTCTCACGAAAAACTGATGTTGCTAAGATAGCGGAACATCGCCGTAACGGTTACCTCCCTATTCAGGGAGATAAACTGGATACCGCCAGCGGCCCCTGGAAAGGTTACTCCCTCTTTGAGTCATTGGTCGGGGTAAATCAGATCCGCGCCTGGTGTATCGGTGATAAGTTCCGCGTTGAGACGCTGCTGTCCCGTATTACTCATATTGGCAAAAGGCGTTGCCGTGGCTATGGTGAAATCGAGCATATTGAAGTAACGCCAGATCCCGCCGCCCAAGACATGGTGTTTTGGCGGGTGTTGGGTTGGCCTCGTGACGGTTACGCCAAGACTCAGTGTGGAATCCGGCCACCGTACTGGAAACCTGCCATTGGCTACTATCCCAAACGTATTGTTTTGGACACAATCGCTGATTGTCGTTATTGACATCGTTCTTGGAACGATGGCTTTCGGGTTTCTTCCAACACTGGTCTAACAAGACCAGCTATTACTGCCTCTGCCTGCAACACCCTGATTATACACCGAATGATCCGGGCAAAATCTCGTGATTTTTTCGCAAATCGCCGAACCGCATAAAATCGCCGGATTTTGCGAAGTTTTGCGGCCGGCTTGCATATCAGCAATTGTGTGAATAATGAAAGTACCACTTATCAAACACGGAGTCACTATGTTTAAGTCTTTCAAAAAACGTATCCGCAACATCTTTCACTGTGAAAGCAAAGGCGTGCTTTCATCATTCGCGCTGAAAAACGCCAGAGACTGGCGCATCCAGTGCGATGAATCTGTGCCGCCCCATCATGCCGACTATTATGATATCGAGGTGCACCCTCGGGATGGCGCATCATTGGACATCTGCGTAACGCACCGCCAATACCCATCATTCGGTATGAGCCTCATTGTTGAGATCAATCAGGGTGTGCCTTGCATCCACGTTAGCAACGACGTGATGGGGGATAACGCACTCCATCTTTTCGCCACCCAGGAAGGAATTGCTGTCGCTCCTGATGACCCGATGATCGATATGGAGCGCCAACCCACGGGGCTGTATTACCCGGGTAGCGCGGATCGCAACACCCTGTTCTACCACTACCCGATTGATGACGTGCCGGATTATC
>NZ_JBHNMF010000731.1:0-1497 GCF_048562965.1 Thiolapillus sp.
GACTGGTCAGCTTTGTGGGGATGTTTGACATGGCCTTTCTGCCAGTCAGGATTTCCATGGGACTTGGAAGATTGGATGAAATGGGCGTTGTGCGCAGACACAACAGGGCTAGGTCAGGGTCAGCCTTGGCCTGTTGGGCTTTGGTCAAGGCCGCTTTGACGGTTTGGACATGGCGTTCGATGAAGCCATTGGACTTGGGGTAATGGGGGGATGAGGTAATGTGGTGGAAGGACCATTGCTCTGCAAACTGTTTGAAGATTGCCGCAGAGAACTGTGGACCATTATCGCTGATGATCTTCAGAGGGATCCCATGCTCAGCGAGTATCTGCTTCAAGGCTCGGATTACCGTGCTGCTGCTGGTGTTCTGTCCTAGTTTGCGGACAACGAAGTACTTGCTGTAGTAGTCTGCTACCAGCAGGTACTCTGCGCCTTGGAAGTGGAACAGATCTGTGCCAAGGACTTCCCATGGACGCTGTGGGATTTCATGTGGTCTCAGGGTTTCCTTTTGCTGGGATGGCTGGTGCTCCTGGCAAATGGGACAGCTTTTGACCAGTTTTTCGATGTCTTGGTTGATCTGGTTCCAGTAAACTGAGTCTCTGGCTCTCAGCTTGGTCTTCTCGACTCCCTGGTGGGCATAGTGAAGCTGATCTAGAATGGTTTGTTTCTGGCTGTTTGGGATGATGACTCTCTCGCCTTTGAAGATGAGGCCATCTTCCATGGAGAGTTCGTCCCTGTAGGACCAGTATGATCTGATTTCTTCAGGCAAGTCCTTGATGGAGTCTGGCCAGCCGTTGATGATGGTGCTGGTCAGCGTGATGAGACACTGGTCCTTCTTGGTCTCTTCCCGGATGATGTCAAGGCGCTCCTTGGTGAACCTGACAGTGTGGACCCTGGTGTCCAGGTCAATGGTCGAGTCGTTCAGCTTGCTTGGTAGTCTTGACAGGGTGTCCGCAAGGGCCATTTCTTTGCCTGGCTTGTACTCAAGGTTAAAGTGGTACCCCTGCAGCTTCAGAAGCATCCTCTGTAGTCGTGGCGGTGCCTTGGTCAGAGGCTTCTGCATAATCATAACCAGGGGTTTGTGGTCAGTCAGGATCTGGAAGTGTCTGCCGTACAGGTATGTGTGGAATCGTTGAACGCCAAAAACGATTGCCAGTAGCTCCCTCTCGATGCAGGCGTATCGAGTTTCTGCATCAGACAGGGACTTGGACGCAAATGCAACCGGGTGTCCATCCTGCGTCAGGCTGGCTCCAAGTCCTTTGAGACTTGCATCCACTTGCAGTGTTGGGGTCATGTTGGTGTCAAAGTATTGTAGTGTGGATTTCTCTGACACGATGTCTTTCAGTTGCTGGAAGCATTTCTGGTGATGGCCTTCCCAAAGAAATGTTGACTCTTTCTTGAGGAGGTCTCGCAGAGGAGCTGTCTTTTCAGCCAAGTTTGGAATGAAGGGGCCTAAATATGTGATGAATCCTAGGAACTCTTGCACTTCCTTCTTGGAAG
>NZ_JBHNMF010000732.1:0-1492 GCF_048562965.1 Thiolapillus sp.
GGCAAGTAATCAATGAAATGGGATAACTCACCAGCCAGCCTTCTCAGAAGGCTGGCATCAAAGCCCCCTTATAGGGGGCAAAAGGCAAGTCTGCGTTCTAAGAACGCAGATTTTTACTGAATCACGCTGGTCTTCGCCCAGGTATCCGTCGCCTGTCCATTTCCGTGTGCGGGTGATCGATGATGACGGTTATGCGGGTGCATGGAGTCCGGCGCAAACTGTTTTCCCGGAGCCTGAACCCTGGTATCTATTCGGCATACCGGCGATAGCCATCATCCTGCTGGCGCTGTAAATGGCAGACCGGCGCCGAAAGGATTGGGGCGTAACGCTGGTTCTGGGAGCAGCTCTGCTGCTTCTGGCGATGGCAGCAACCTGGCAGTCGTGGTTTTCCGAGTTGGACAACCTGATCTACGACAGTTTCATCAGGCAGATGAACACGCCGGTGCTCGATGACATCGTTGTTGTAACCATTGATTCCAAGACTCTGGCCACACTGGGCCGATGGCCTTTGCCCCGCAAACTTCATGCCGAGCTGCTGGAAAAGATCACCGAAGGGAAGCCCGCTGTGGTGGCGATGGATATCATCTTTTCCGAGCCCGATCTGCGGCATCCTCAATACGACCGGGAGCTGGTCGAGTCGGTCCGAAACAACGGGCGCGTGGTTTTGCCCGTCGTGCTTGAGCGTTACAGTTCCGGGCCGGAACTCCGGGAAAGCCTGCCTTTTCCTGAACTGCGCAAAGCAGCTGCTGCGCTGGGGCATGTGCATATCGAGCTGGAAGCAGACGGCATTGCCAGGTCCGCGTTCCTCATGGCGGGGCTGGACAGGCCGGTCTGGCCGGCCCTTTCCCTGGCCATGGCCCGCGTGGCGGGCGACTGGCCCGAGAGCAAGGGCTTTCCACGCTCCGGAAAAACCCCTGTGTATACCGATATGTCACCCAATGTATGGCGGGTACACCGGCAGGTGCTGATACCGTTTCCAGCTTCCGGCAAGGATATCAGCAAGCTCTCTTACGCAGATGTCATCAATGGTGATATTCCCGCAAACCGCTTCTACAACAAATATGTGCTCATCGGCGCCACCGCTGCCGGCCTGGGGGACAATATTCCCACGCCGATATCAGCCCATGGCCGTCCGGTATCGGGTGTCGAATTCAATGCCTATGTTCTGAACGGGTTACTGCAGGACCGGCTGATCGTTCCCGTTTCGGTTCAATGGCAGTACCTGTTCAATGCACTGCTGATCCTGCTGATGCTGCTGTTGTACCGTCCTCGTGGCTGGGGATGGGTCTATGGCATCAGTCTGCTGCTGCTTATCGTGCTTGGCATGGACTACCTGCTGCTTTCGGGATTCGGTTACTGGTATCCGCCTGTGGTGATGCTGGTGAGTATCGTGCTGTTTTTCCTTGCGGCCAACGGGCATCTGCTCAGAAAGCTGCTGCGCGTGCTGTTCGAGGAAAGACGGCTTTCGCAAACGGCGCTGACGGCCATCGGC
>NZ_JBHNMF010000733.1:0-1492 GCF_048562965.1 Thiolapillus sp.
TGTTGGGTCAATAGCATAGACTCGGCGTACTATGATGTCAAGCCTCTACAGACATGAAAAAGCGATTGTAGATCCATGGAGGCAGGCTTGTACTCATCTTAGGGGTGAGTAGTTACCATTAGGCAATGTTGGGAACCGGGACTCATGTTGTCCAGAAGACGCTGCAGGGACTGCTCGAAACTGTGTCGGTTGAGCAGGCTGGTGAGGTAGTCATGGCTTGCCTGGTGCAATAGTTGCTGCGCCATCTGGCGGTTGATGGTGATGTCCCGCAGGTAGGCGGTAAACAGCGGCGCATCTTCCTGGTCGATGCGCGTGATGGTCAGCTCGATGGGAAACTTAGCGCCGTCGGAGCGCATGGCGGTGGTCTCAATGCGGGTGCCGATTATCGTGGTTTCACTGGTGAGAAGATGCCGCTGCAGGCCTTCGTAGTGCTGTTGGCGGAGGGATTCCGGAACGATCAGCTCGGCCATTTTTTTGCCGATGACCTCTTCCCTGGCATAACCGAAAATCTTCTCGGCAGCGGGGTTGAATTCCAGAATGAGGTCTTTCTGATCGATGGTGATGATGGCATCGAGGGCGGTATCGAGTATGGCGCTCTTGCGTTTTTCACTGCGCTGCAGTTTCTGCAGCATGCCCTGCCTGACGGATACCTGGCGGGAAATGATCCAGGCGCCCACGATTAGGCTTACTATACCCAGGAACCAGAGAATGAGGAGTATGGCGATCTTGGAGACAATGGCCGCGGCTTCCTGCTCACGCAACTGCTTCATGGGCAGGGCGATGCCGATGCCGCCGCCGGGTTTTCCCACTTCGAAATCCTGTCCGCCATGACAAAGGAGACAGCCGGTGTTTACCATGAGTGGCTGCATCAGGCGCAGGTACTCATCTCCATTGATGTCGGTCAGCTCAAAAACTTCCTTTTCACCGTTCATCAGGCGGTGCAGCGCCTGTTTTTCCCACTCGTCCGGTATGTTTTCCCTGGCCAGAGGGGTCAGGCTGGTGACCTTGCCGGTAACACCGTACAGATGGCCATAGTTCTGATCCAGCTCCCTAATGATCCTGGCTGGGTTGATAAGAGTGAGTGCGATGCCGGAGGGTGTTTCGATGTCTCTTTCGGGTATGTGTGCAAGATTGGGATCGGGAGGATAGCGGTCGGTAGCGGGTACATAGATGCGGCCATGTTCCGTGGCCCACAGTCGCATGGCCTGATCCTTGTTGAAATAGGCCCGGGCCTCGGCGGTAGCCAGGTTGAGGGTGCTGTTCTTTTCTTCGGATATGGTCCAGACGGCAATGGTGCCGATACTGGCGCTCCAGAGGATGCTCAGCGCAAGGGCGTAGCTGAAAATGCTGGTATTGTCCTTGGGAGACATGGGTTTAGGGTATCTGAACCGAAGATAAATTGTTGGGCATTATTTGGCAGAACACCGGATCAGGCAATACAACCCGGAAAATTCATGAATTACACGCGCCCTCGCTTGTTTATTGTTCCCAC
>NZ_JBHNMF010000734.1:0-1490 GCF_048562965.1 Thiolapillus sp.
AAAAATGAACGACCGTATTCTTTACAAGCCGCAAATCCCCCCAAAAACCACCGACAATCACTGGTTATCCGCAAAGAAATAGCGTAAACTTATCTACGTAAATATAACGAGCGTTTATTATACGGATCGGCTACGCGAGAGTTTCGACCCAGGATCAGAACCCCGATCTCCAGCTGGATGCCCTAAAGAAGGCCAGTTGCGAAGAGATTTTCCAGGAAAAGTTTTCCGGCAAGAGCTCGGCCCGCCCGGAACTGGAAAATTGCCTGCGGATGTTGCGCAAAGGCGATGTACTGGTAGTGTGGCGACTGGATCGGCTGGGGCGTTCCCTGAAAGACTTGGTGGAAATCGTATCGGCCCTCGAAGACCGGGGGGTAGGCTTCCAGTCTCTGACCGAGAACATCGATACGGTCAGTGCCGGCGGAAAGCTCGTCTTTCACATCTTCGGCGCCCTTGCTGAGTTCGAGCACAGCCTGATTCGGGAACGGACCATGGCCGGTCTGGCTGCCGCCAGGGCCAGGGGGCGGAAAGGTGGACGAAAGCCCAGCATGTCCAAGGCCGATGTCCGCAAGGCCGCCGCTATGCTCAAGGATCCGCAAATGACCAAGACCGAGGTGGCCCAGCATTTTGGGGTTTCCCGGGTCACATTGAATAACTCGCTGAAACGCAACGGATACCCCTTGAACCCGGTCGCGCTTGACACAGCAGCTTTTAAGTGATTGTAATTTAAATAAAAATACACAAAATCATGGGCCATCAGGAAGGGTGGTAATTAGCTATACTTATGGCATATTAACCAGAATTATGACAGCGGCCTTGCTAAACTTTTTCCGATGAAGTCCGGTGAAAACGGTGAAACTTCAGTAAATAGAATCAAATACTACCCGCAGAGCGGGTAGTATGATGAAAGCCCCCAGAGGGGGCTATTGTCAGAGTCCCGCCAACCTTAACTGCTCTTGGCGCTTCTCTTCCCGTTCCTGATTCTTTATGTACGCCCGTATCGCTGATTTACCTTTCAGAAAACCGATGGTGTTTGCCACACTGTATTTGGGGGGAATCATCAACAGCATGTGAATGTGATCACGCATAGCGTAACCCTCTATCAATTCAACACCCTGCTGACGACACAACTCCCTCAATATCCCTCCTATTTCTTTCCTCAGCGTTCCGTAAATCGATTTCCTTCGATACTTCGGAACAAACACTACATGGTATGTGCAATAATGCTTCACGTGAGCTTGGCTTTGCCAGTCTCTCATAATGGCCTCCTATAGAACTTGCCGGTTCAAAGGAGACCATTTTCTTACTCCGCACGCCGGTATGGCAGAGCCTTTTCGTGTCTCACCGCCAGAGGCGGTGGTTTACCAAGTTTTAATTAGTTCTACTTTGTCATATTTCCCCACCCCTCCGCCGACAGGATTCTGTGGCAGCCTGTCGTCGCCGGTGTCGCTCTTGAATAAGTCTGGCGAGTTGTTTGGGTGTAGGTTCTGGCT
>NZ_JBHNMF010000735.1:0-1487 GCF_048562965.1 Thiolapillus sp.
CATAGCGGCCTCCAGAAGTTTGTGTTGATTTCTCTTCTGAGAGGCCGCGCCTTGCTATGTCAACTATTTTTTGAGATTTTTAGTGGTTTTTCTCCTCTGAAACTCTAAACTCTAGAAATTATAGACAAATACTGTAATTATTAGTTCCATTAAGAACGCAACACTACACTAGCTGCCGTTTGCAACCCTATACTTCTTAAAGGTAAAATTGGAAGCCACGATTATTCGTCCATAACCACATGGAGTGTTTTTTATATGGAATGGCGCATCCGAACCCTCAATCCAAGCTTCTTTGCTCTTCTGGTAGTTTCTTTCTTTTTCTCAGTGACCGCCTTTGGGGAAACCACGATAACCCCAGCAGTAGGACAGCAGCATTCTGCATTTACGCCGATTGATAACGATGTTATGGGCGTCCGTGGCTGGCAAGATATGCACAGCCACACCTGGAAAACACCAGAGGGACACAGTGTTCTGTTCAATAAACAACTCGGCAGTTGGACGTATGCGATCCCTGACAAACAGGGCCGATTGAAATCCTCCTCCATAGTCACCGAGATACCTCTGAAAAAGGAAGCATTCACCAGCCCCCTTGAACAAATAAACACCACTGCAGCCGCCTCTGCCGAAGCACAGGGCGGCTCCTATTATCAATGCCTGGGAGCATCTGGACACATCAAGGGCCTCGTCCGAGATTCTAGCGGAACCACAGCACTCGAAGGCATCGAGGTGCAAGCTGGACGCTTGAGCGGCTGGTGGTACGGGCCATCCTTCGAAAACTGGCAACATTGGACAGCGGTTACCGATGTCAATGGCGCTTATGAGCTGGAAGTACCGGAGGGGTTCTATCAGCTGAGCTTTTTTGATCCTACCGGTACATACGCTAAGAAAACTTTGGCGAATGAAGCCATTGTACATAGAGGTAAGACCACCGATAGCATGGACGAGCAACTCAACTTGGCAGGACATATTACCGGCTATATTTTGGGAGCGGACACCACAACCCCTCCCGGCCAAGTAACCGCCTACAAGAATTCCGGCACAGACTGGAATTGGTATACTAGGGTATCAACCGACGCAGTTGGTCAATATCACCTGGATAGACTCGAAGCCGGCGAATATCGGTTGTATTTTGACGCTGGCTCGCATTACATCGGAGAATTTTATAACAATGCGCAAGACATTGATTCTGCAACAACCGTTACCGTCTCAGCGGGACAAACCGTACCCAACATAGGGGTCATGCTGGATGTTGCCGGGAGCATCAGTGGCACCGTAACTGGGGTCGATGGCAACATTGCAGATGGCTTTTTGGTCGAGGTCTACCGGCACAACGGAACTTCCTGGGAAGTTTACACCAGTAACTACTATCCTGAATCCGTGATTCCAGAACGTCAAAACCCGCATTTTACCGACATGACTCGGCAGGAGCCTCTGTAATCGGCATGACATCGAATATTTGTCTGGATGGATCAGCAAATTGATGCTTT
>NZ_JBHNMF010000736.1:0-1487 GCF_048562965.1 Thiolapillus sp.
AATAGGTTGTCAAAGGCCGAGTCGATTTTGGGGACTGGGATGTCCCAAAATCTATCACGAGGCCGAAGACACGCTTGCAGCCGCCCTCAGAAATGGAACGCGCGCTGCTCGAGGAGGTGGATTTCTGGAAGAACTACATCGAATACTGTCTGGAAAAAGACAGCGCTTCCGTACCTGTTGCGGCGTATGAGGCGCTTGCCCAGTCTGAAGACAAGCTGCAAAGCTACAAGTCCAGTACTGCCGTGCGCAGAAAACTGTTCGTCAGAATTCACTAGGAGACCCCCGTGTTTACAGCCGATCTTTGCATAGACCGGCTGTTTCCCGCGTACCGTCGGAGCGGACGATTCACACCTCCGGCTCCGACTTACAGCAATAATCACTGACGGCGTGTTCCCGCATGCTGATAGGCAGCTTACAGTTCAAAATCTCCAGCATAGGGCTTATCCCCATCAACAACAGGCAGACTCAGACGGTTTCCCCAGTGTGACCAGCCGCCGTTGTATAGCCGTACATCTTTGTAACCGAGATGTTTGAGCTGCATATAGGCCAGGCTCATGCGAAAGCCGTCGTGGCAATAAACGTACACGGTCTTTCCCCTGGGAACTGGCTTGTAGAGTTCGGCCAGTTCACTGTCGCTACGCCATTTCTGTGCGCTGGTGCCATCCAGGCTGACGACATTGATTGCACCGGGAATATGCCCGCCCATGATGGAATGCTTGATCACCTTGCCGGTGTACATGTCATGGGGGCGTACGTCCAGCAGTACGATGTTTGGATCACGGCGTGAGACTACATCGTCGTAGACATCCGTCCATTCCACCGAAAGCAGGGGATGGGCGGCCTTCAAAGTCACTGCACCCGGCTTGGGCGCAGGCGTCGGCTCCCTGGTCATTTCTTCGAAGGCGCTCCAGTCTGTGGTTCCTCCACTGAGAATCTTTACATGCTTCATGTTGAATCCATAGAGATCCAGCAGGTAGTAGAGCCGTGAAACCAGAGCCGTGTTTGAATCGTCATAAAGCACCAGCGTGGAGTCGTCGTTGACGCCCCAGCTTCTCAACGTTTTTTCCAAGGCTTCGCGTGAGGGAAAGCGCATCAGCGGGTTGGCGTTGTTGTCCCCGAGGTCCTTGAAGCGCTGCACCTGGATGGCGCCGGGTATATGCCCCACGGTGAAATAACGGTGCGGATAATAGCGTACTTCCAGAATAACCAGGTTTTTGTCTTCCTTGTGTTCTGACAGCCAATCGCTGTCGATCATGAATTCCGGTGATGCCTGTGCGGCTGGAATGGCAAGCCAGAGAAAGAGCAAGAAAATGGAGAGCTGTTTTTTCATAGTGAAAACCTTTCAGAGCCAATTGGATGGTTTGGAGAGCGTGCGGACTGCATGAGTGATCTGCTGTTCCTCTGTCCCCTTGCAGAGACTTTGGCAATAAGCGCAGAAAGCCGTTCATGATCCTACAGAAAAATATACGGAAAAACGAATGTAATGT
>NZ_JBHNMF010000737.1:0-236 GCF_048562965.1 Thiolapillus sp.
ACAATAACGACTCCTTTACATTTGGTTTCTCTTCGTCATCAACATGACTGTATTTTAAAACATTCTGGGACCGTAATCAGCACCTGATTTGGGGTAATTTATTTTTTCCGAGGCCCTAAGACAGTATCCACACTCAAACCTTTGCGCCCCGTTGCCTTGGGTTGGCGATCCTTTATGTCTGCCGCGACCCAATCCAGTAGATCAGGATGCGCGTCCAGCAACTTGGACATGGCTTT
>NZ_JBHNMF010000737.1:246-1487 GCF_048562965.1 Thiolapillus sp.
TGGTAGCCTTCAATTCCCCGGTTGCGCCTCAGCTCCCGGCTGATGGTGCTTGCTGATCGGCCTGTCTCCCTGGCGATCTGCCGCTGCGTGTAGCCCAGCCCCTTCAGTGCCGTAATCTGGTATCTTTCCTCTATTGTAAGTAAGTAACCTCAAACGCCTTGCAAGGCCGATACTCCTGCAACCGATTTGAAAAGGAAAAGGCGTCACTCATCTCATAGCGTTGAAAAATATCCAACCCACGATCCAGAAGGATTTTCCATCCCGTATCAGTAACAATATGGCGGGCATGCAAACCCTCATCTTTGCTGAATTCCCAACTGAAATTGATTCCAATAGGGGCAGCCGCTTCCTGTATCTTCTGTAAGTACTCTTCCTGCTGATCGCCCTTGAATTCATCTTCCACAGTTACCAGGTGGACTGATACTTCGTCCTCATCCGGTTTGATCCTGGCAATGGTCTCCAGGAATTCCATAAGATTTCTAGCCTGGTAGAACAAACGGATATAGGGATCCGTAATCGTAATTTTCTGTGCGCCTTTCAAATACGGACCAAACAGCGTTTGGTAGGATATTCCCCGCTGATTTTCCTGGTAAGCAACATGACCAGCCTGAGGTTGCTCTTCTACAGGCTCAACTGACTCCTTCGCGGAAATATCTGTTTTAACGGGTGATTTCAGCTCATTTTCTTCCGACCCATCGCCAATCGTACGGTGGTAATAGCGTGGATATTCTTCTTCCTCCAGGGTTTTAACCGAAAAGGTTTTTCCTTCCCCATCTTCGTACGAAAAGCGAACGTCAACGTAAGTGGAATCGATACGCATGAGCTGATCCTTGACCCGTTTGCGCCCTTCGATAGCAAAGTGGAGTATTGCCTGAATCTCGTCTTTGGTCGCCTCGCCTTCAGGGAAGAGGATTTTCATCAGGCCTGAAAAAGTCTTGTGGATGCCATCGCGATCCCGGGTGGATATATCCGAAGACAGTGTGAAATGCTCCTGATACCAGTCTGAAAAATCATGGTTGCGTAAGGAACGAAGGATCTCTGCAAGATAATCCACCACGAATCCGTATCCATTGGAAAACATCTCTCCCCGGATAATGTCCACTTCCCATCCCGGGAGGTAGAAATGCACACGATCAAGAAATGCCGAATCGTGATACTGCTCCGGCAGATCATCAAACAGGTCCGCATGTTTGAGCATGTAAGGGACGGTATGCTGCGTATTTCCCACAAAAGCCATGGAC
>NZ_JBHNMF010000738.1:0-1483 GCF_048562965.1 Thiolapillus sp.
GCCGGCCGGTTATTGGGCGCGCAAGGAGTAAAAAGATGCCTGAAACCAACGAACAGATGGCCCCGGAGGCATCGCCTGGCGCTGTAGGGAAGAAGGCCGGTGTCCGTCGGGTGAACAACATGCCGATGTACATCATCGGTGGTGTCCTGGGAACGTTTCTCCTCATGATGATGCTCGTGGCCATAGACCGCGCTTCTCAGCAGGGCATCAGCGAGGAAGAAGAAAATCCGGTAGCGGCAAACATGGCGATGGCCCTGGGCATGGTGGGCGATAGGGAGGGCCTTATTCCAGCGGCAAAGCCAGTGATCCCCGAAATGCCAAAAGGGCAGCCACAGGAAATCGTGGTGGCCAAACCTGTCGATCCGAGACGGCCGCCGTTGCCGCCACAACAGCAGTTGCAACCGGCACTGAAACAGCCGGAACGCGACGAAGAAGCAGAAAAGATTCGTGCGGCAAAGTTCGCTATGTTCCGGGAGGCTGTGCAATCAAAATCGGGAGTGCAAATGTCGGCACCCCGCAGTACAGGGTCCCGCTATAAGGCAGGCAACAGCACGCCACGTAACAGGGATGAGATGGTTCGTCGGATTGAGGCGCTTCGCAGGGAGGCGTCAGCAATCGCTGTCGATGACCCGACAGCCGCGTACAGAGCACGCCTGGCAGCTGCCAGACAGATCGTGGAGGAACAGAACGGCGGGGCGTCGCCGGCCGGATCTGGCGGCGGCTCGCCCCTGTTGATCCGGGCGGCGGCATCGTCGGCAGACGGATACGGACAGTTCGGTAATCAAGAGGGTGGAGACCGTTGGACGTTGAACGCCAGGATGGATATGCCATCGACCCCGTACATGCTGCGAGCGGGCTTTGTGATACCCGCTACGCTGATTTCGGGTATTAACTCCGACCTGCCGGGTCAGATCGTCGCTCAGGTCTCTCAGAACGTCTACGACACGCCTGTGGGACGCTACCTGCTGGTGCCCCAGGGATCAAGGCTGATCGGCTCGTATGACAGCAAGGTGGCTTACGGGCAGGGCAGGGTGCTGGTGGCCTGGCAGCGCATCGTGTTTCCGGATGGCAAGGCACTGGATATGGGTGCGATGCCCGGATCGGACGGCGCGGGTTATGCCGGCCTGGCCGATAAAACCAACAACCACTATCTCCGGATATTCGGTTCGGCGTTCCTGATGTCGGCAGTCACAGCCGGCATCACACTGAGCCAGGATAACGGGAACAGTGATAACAACGATAACAGCAGGCGCGCCAGTGATGCGTTGAGTGAGTCGCTGGGGCAACAGCTCGGGCAGGCAACGGCTCAGATGATCACAAAGCACCTGAACATCGCGCCGACGCTGGAGATTCGACCGGGGTTCCGTTTCAACGTCATTGTCACGAAGGATATGGCATTTTCAAAGCCGTACCAGGCATTCGATTACTGAAAGTAAATTTTAGCGGCTAAAATAAGGAGATCAGACCATGAGGATCAAAGTAA
>NZ_JBHNMF010000739.1:0-1482 GCF_048562965.1 Thiolapillus sp.
TTATTCTTTCTGTGCCTCTGTAACTTTAGTTCTGTTTTGATTCGCCTATCGCGTTCCGTATCGGCCCGTGTCTGCTGTTGTTGCAGCATGTCCTCCAGCGCTTTGAGCTGGCCGACAGCCTCCTGCCGTTCGCTGTGGCAGGTCGCCAGTTCGGATTTGGTGGCATCAAACATCCGCTGAAGCGCCGCAAGTTCTTCCGTGTGTTCTTTCAGGGCTTTTTCGTAGCGCTTCTGCCACGTCGTTGCGTTGTCTCGGACGGAGGACAGGGCGATGGCATGATCTTGTTTCAAGTCAGCCAATTCCATCTTCAGATCCTCAATACGAGCCGTTAGCGCTTCCGTTCGTTGGGCTTCGCCGGCTTTCTCCAGCCGGGCCTGATCAATTTGCATCAGCCACCTATCGGTGTCTTTTTCGTGCGTTTCGCGCATCGTTTGGATGGCTCGACGGTGTTCTTCGCGCTGTGACTCCAGTTCTTCCTCTAACCTGGTTATCGCCTTCTCGTACTCGTCGACACTCTGCCTGGTCAGTGCCAGGGATTGCTCGGCCTGGGCCTTATCAGCTGAGCATTTTTCGTACTTAGCGGCAAGTTGTGTCGCCAGTTCCTCCAGGCGGCGGTTTCCATCCTGTATCCTGGCGTTGTCAGTTTGGGCCAGGGCGAGCGTGTCACGCATTTCGGTGAGCCGTGCGGCCGCTTCCCGCTCTTGTTTCTTCAGTGCTTCCTGACGGGTTGCCACGGCGTTTTCAGCGTGCTCCTTCGCGGCTGACATAGCCTCGTCCCATACTTTGCGGAAACCGGCGGCTAAGGGTTCGGGAATGTCCGGCAAGCGGCGCTGGTGGTGTATCCAGTCTGCCATTTCTTCTCGCCATGCGGCCAGTTCCGCCGCGACATCTCGTGCAGATCCCCCACCGATCTCGTCCATGACGTCCTGTCGGGAAGGAATCTTTCCGGTCGTTTCCAGCAGGTGCCAGGCGGCATCTTTTACCTGAGATTTCTTGGAGGGCGTAGACTTGTTTTCTTTTCTCACTTTTCTTTCCTTTTTTTGCGCCACTCCCAGGGCGGTGTGCGGTCGTATTCAGGCAGTTTCCACAATCCTTTGTTCTGAGCTTTGGCCTGCACCTGCAAATCGGGAAGTTGCCCGTCTTGATTGTATTTTTCGTAGACCCAGCAATGCCCTTCGGCCACCAGGGCGCGATTGACGTTCGCACCGACCTGGTAGACGGTCCCAATCAAACGGCTGTACCGATCCAGTTTTTGCCATTCCACAACTACGGGCTTATTGCCCACCAGTTTGCTGGTAGCCCGCTTGGCCTTGTTCCCCCAGGGCTGCCTTTTCTCCGGGCAGTCGATGTTCGCCAGGCGCACTCTATATTTTTGGTGGGCTTCACTCAGCACCACGATCGTGTCGCCATCGATGACACGGATGGCCTTTCCTTCCAGCGTGGCCGCGCTGGCAGTGGCGGACACAATCAACAGCAGGGTAG
>NZ_JBHNMF010000740.1:0-1479 GCF_048562965.1 Thiolapillus sp.
GCTACCAGACAACTCCTTGCAGAGCGATATTTAAGAAAACGGGATGGTGAAGCGGACATGCCCTATGAGGTACGTCCGGAACACCGAGCCCTGCGGCAGTACCTCAGCAGTCTTATCGGCTTGAGGTGGCCGGACTCTCTGCAAAGTCTTCTACTTTTGTCTGAAGATCCAATTACTAGAAAGTTTGGCTCCAAGGCTACGGCTATCTACGCATCACTTGTTTCCGGTGATACACAGGGAGTGTTGGAGTGCTTTGGAAGGCATATCGATGTATCGACACTCAAACAAGATGAAGGGAGACTTCTCCACCAAATGGTAGAGGAACTTCGTCATGAGAAGGAAGCCAGGCGAACTAACGCATCTCGAGTAATAGCAGATCTGGTTGACCGTTTTCCTGAAGGCATGTCCCATTTACTGCTTGGTTCGTTGTGTCGTGAACTCGCTGATTCCGCCAAACTCCGATCCCAACTCGGCATCCAGAAAATCAGCAAAGTTCTCGCAGTCGCGCATAGTGATGACAAACAAGCCGTAGCATCTCGTCTAATTCAGGACGTTCTCACAACAGAGGACGAGTTGAGTTTTCAGCTTGAAACGTTGGAACCGCCTAACGTCGAAGAAGCCGTATCATTCGCAAGGGCAACTGTGGCTCTAGTTTTACCTATTCGTCGCGACAATGGTCTTGATCCTGAAGCAGACGCTCAGCTACTCGCCTGGCTTGTCGGTCGAACGGTCATAACTGGTGGAAAAAGCCATCAGTTCTCATTCAAAGAGTTTGAACATTGGATCAGCGACTATGAAGAGAACCTTCTCCCTGACCTTAGTGATCAATACACCGATCTTTTAGCGACTGAACTGGAAAGCGACTCTGCACCGGGCTTTGATATCTCTGCCGCCGTAAACCGAGCACAGAAAGTCTTCGCCCGTCTTTGGGAATCTGGCGAGGAAACCCGACCAATTCTCTGGAAGACCCTCACCAGATATGTTGCGCTAAAACAGTCTGAAGCTTCGCAGGCTGCATGGGAGGTAATGACAAAGCACGTCACTTCGACTTCGCTGAACGCTACTCAAATCAGTAGTTTCCTGAGCGCTTTTATCGAACGCCTCGACCAGGAGGCAAAGAATGAAGAGTGGTCGCTTGAGATAGTGAAATCAGCAGCCCAATCACTACTGACTTTCATACGTACCCGGCCTTCTGAGATCGAGGACATTGCAATCCACGCACTTTCAGATCTAGCCATTTTGTGGAGCCAAGACACTGAAACGGCGACCCTATCATGTGATGTCGTAAAAGAACTTCAGCGAGCCGATATGACAGAGGCTCAGAGTGTTTTCGACAACTGGGCCAAACGTCTACTTGGCGACCTCCCAATTGATTGCAACAAATTGTTGGCTTCTGCATTCGCCACACTCGAGAGTTCAACCCAGAATAGTGCTGTAGCGCAGTTAAACCCAGTTGTTTCTACTGACAATATTGATGAA
>NZ_JBHNMF010000741.1:0-1478 GCF_048562965.1 Thiolapillus sp.
GGGAAAACAGTGCGGCCTCGCGGCTACTGGGGTCTACCAGCCTTCGCTTCGCTCTCCATGGCTGGCAGCGTTGGCAGCGCCTTCGCCCTCTACCCCGGCACCGACAGCCGTTATGATCAGGTGCGGGTCGAAGTGGTGCTGTCCGGCCGGGGACTGGTGGTCAGCGACATTGGCGGAATCAGGAATTACAGCGAGTTCGATCCATATAAAGATAACAAGCCGACTGCCTGGCTGGCTCGCAATCCTTCCGGAAAACTGGTGCTGACTGCAACACCGATCGACAGCACCCGCATTTTAGGATGGAGTGGCTGCGACCAGGTCTCTTCAGATTTGTCCCAGTGTTCAGTGGCGCTGGACAGCAGCCACCAGGTAATGGCCAAATTTGGCTACAAGAGCACAGAACTGAATGCTGCCGTGCATGATCTCAGTGGAGCCGCCGTGGTGCTGGATACCAATGTGGTGCTGCTGAACATCCTACCCTCACATTCGGAACTGATCGATTCTCTGCAACAACTGCAGACCGGCGATTTCATCGTCGGTTCCACTGCTGCTGGGGGATTTCTGCGTAAAGTCACCGCGTTCGACAGAATTGACAGCACCACTTATCGTCTAACCACTCTCGATGCTGCGTTGAAGGATGTCATCGCAAAGGGAACCTGGGGGTGTCCGCACCCTTCACCAATGGTGATCTTCGCGGATACCAACCTCCGTCGGCGATGAGAGCATCCGCAACCTTCGATGAAAGCGCGTTCACCGGGCTGGAAGGAGTTCGCCTCATACCATCAGACGATCCCCAGGACACCACCTTCCACCTGAAACTGGGTAGAGCGGCTGACCGCTCCTCTGATGTACCCGAGGTAAGGAGCGAACTCAACGTGGTTCTGTGGGAAAATGGCGCTGCAAAAATCACCGCCCAGGGAAGCATAGATATTCAGATCAAACCTGATATAGGGGGGAATTACGGCTGGTCCCGCGGGCTGGAAGATTTCCATTTCATGGTGTCGGAAAAGAGCCAACTGGACATCAAGTTCATGGGCGAGGGCACTGTCAACCTGCAAACGGCGGGCAAAGAAATAAAGGTAAAAGTGGCCACCATTCCTATCGGTAGCCAATTTGTTCTGGTAGGGGTATTTCCAGTATGGGTTACGCCGGAAATATCCATCTATCTGGGAGTGGATGCCGAGTTCAAAGCCAGCCTGACAGCGGGCGTGACAGCACAAAGCTCGCGGCGCATAGGCATAGCATACAAACGCGGAGTAAAGGGATTGAAAACCATTTATGAGCCGCCTGCCGATTCCTGGAGTTTCATCAAGCCGGCATTGAGTGCCGAAGGGATGATCAAAGGATATGTGGAAGCCGGCGTGGAATTTCTTCTGTATGGGCCTCGGAAAAAATAAATTACCCCAAATCAGGTGCTGATTACGGCCCCAGAATGTTTTAAAATACAGTCATGTTGATGACGAAGAGAAACCAAATGT
>NZ_JBHNMF010000742.1:0-1475 GCF_048562965.1 Thiolapillus sp.
AAGCCAGAACCTACACCCAAACAACTCGCCAGACTTATTCAAGAGCGACACCGGCGACGACAGGCTGCCACAGAATCCTGTCGGCGGAGGGGTGGGGAAATATGACAAAGTAGAACTAAGCCCCTCTCACTGACACCCGCCGCCAGACAGGCTTTGCGGATCAACAGCGAGGCATTCTCAGCTGTTTCGTTTTCATGAATTTCCCAGCCTACAATCTTGCGACTGTAAATATCCATCACCAGGTAGAGCCGATAGAACAACCCCGTTACGGTGGTCGCCAGGAACGTAATGTCCCAACTCCAGACTTCATTCGGCCCCGCTGCCTTGTAAGCGGCTGGTTTCGCGACTTTCCTCGGGGCCTGGTCTTTCCCGCGGTGGTGTATCATTATCCGGTAAAAGCTCGATTCTGATGCGATATAGATCCCTTCATCAGCCAATGCCGGTACGATCTGTGACGGAGGAAGGCTCTGATACGCTGCCTCGTTGCAGGTCTTCAGAATCTGTTGTCGTTCCTCTGGCGTCAGCTTGTTCGCAGGCGCCTGGCGTTCTGCGTCTGGGCGGCCATCGGCTTTGACACTGCCGTACTGGGTCCAGCGCCTATAGGTGCGCGAACTGATCTCTAGTTCACTACAGGCTTTCTTCTTTGACGCACCAGCCTCTACGGCTTCATTGATCAATTCAACAGCTCTACGGCGATCTGGGACATTGATCATTCTTCCTCTGTGCCCCCCCAGATCGCCTGGGCTTTTTTTCTTAGCACCAATAAGGCAGCGGTTTCTGCCAGCGCCTTCTCTTTCCGTTTGAGATCCCGCTCCAACTCCTTGACCCGCTTCTCATCCGCCTTGCGGATAGCTTTCAATTGTTTGTTTTGATGGCGCTCCCAGTCATTCGCCTGCTCACACGCGGCTCGCCACTCGCTGATCTGTTCGGCATACAGCCCTCGCTCATGACAGTAAGCTGAAACCTCGGCTTCATTCATTGAAGCCGTCTCGACAACCGCTGCAAACTTATCAGCTGCACACCAGCCCTTTGGCGTGGTATCTCCATCCGGCATCAAACGACCTTCAGCACGGGCGGCCTTTCTCCAGTTGTACAGTGTCCCTTCGCTGATCCCTTCTTCTTTTGATATCTCAGGGATCGTTTTGTTGTTCGGCGGAAGCATCTTCTTCAGAACCGCTTCTTTCCGCTCTCTCGGGTAACTCATTTCCTACTCTCTCTGCCCACTCTCAATGATTATTGAAGTCCCATTCTACTGGGTGGACAAGTATCCTGACAGAGGGGGCCTCCCAATGACTGGACGCCACGTTTGGACGCCTACTTTGCTTCCCCTCTGGCGTTAAAAAACAGCAAACGGATGAAATATTCGGGCGTGCGTCCTGAAAGCTGTGTGCTTTCCAAGTGGGTGAAAGGCCCGCCTCTCAAACCTGGCCGGGAGAGAGTAACCGAGTCTTGCGTGCGTGTCGGTAACGGCAGGT
>NZ_JBHNMF010000743.1:0-1474 GCF_048562965.1 Thiolapillus sp.
GCCTATTGCCGCATCTCCAGTTACCTGCAGACCATGGCAAATCAGGGATACAATCCGCTGGTCGCCATTCAAATGGCCTTTTCGGGACAGCTCTATGCTGATAGGGGTGAGTAGTTACCTGATTTCTTCATTACCGGGAGAATCCACCTCTGTCCCGAACAACCCGCCTTCCATCATGGCAAATTCTTTCAACCAGGTGTTTTCCAGGCCACGTATGGTTTCCAGCGTCAGCCAGGCTTCGTTGAGATTGCCCTCACGAACAAAACGCTCGGACTGGCGCAGCAGGTTTTTCGCCGTCAGCAGCAACCGCGCATCCAGCACTTCTTCCGCCTCATCATCCACGTAGTCCAGAATACTCAGGATATTGACAACCAGCGCAAGCAGCATCGCCGCCGTCAGTATCATCAGCAGGCGGATACTCAGGGAGCGGAAACGCTTCTTCCTTTCAGTCATCTTTCATGAACATGTAACCCAGGCCCCGCACTGTCTTGATGCGTTCAGAACCGATCTTTTTACGCAAGTGGTGAATATGCACATCCAGCAGGTTGCTCGTCACCAGTTCGGTATCATCCCCGCAGATGGCCTGCAGCAGTTTTTCCCTGGACTGGATTTTCCCTGCATGCTCCATGAAGTAACGCAGCAGGCGAAATTCGATGGCGGACAGTTCGACGGGCTCGCCATCACGGCTTGCCGTTCCCTTGGTTGGGTCAAGCTGTACGCCGAGATCGAGAAGATTCGACGCGCGCCCTTCCCGGCGCCTCACCACGGCGCGTATCCTCGCGGCCAGTTCATCCAGTGAATAAGGTTTGGCCACGTAGTCATCTGCACCGTATTCGAGTCCGCGAATACGTTCTTCCAGTGCATAACGGGCAGTGATGATGATGACAGGAATATCGTTGCCGCTCTTGCGCAACTGACGGAGAAAGTCCATCCCGTCACCATCCGGCAATCCCAGGTCCAGTAACACACATTCACAGGTATTTTCCTGCAGTGCAGCTCTGGCAGAACGGATATCCGCCACCCACACGACCAGGAAGCCCCTTTGCACCAGACCCAGCCTGGCACACTCACCCAGCAGTTCATCATCTTCCAGCAACAGGATCGTCATAACGAGATAACCTTAAAATACGCTTCCGTACCGGTTCTTATACTTTTATTCACGGAACCCAGAAAAACATAGCATCCCGGACAAAAAAATGCCCGCGCCATTCACGGGCGCGGGCAAACTTAGCGAATACTCCCTGAAAAATCAGAGCTTGTTCTTGTGGCAAAGATTACAGGTTACAAGTTCACCCTTGGCCAGATGGATGGTCTTGTTACCGTGTTCATCCTTGGTCAGTGTCCTGTCCGTGGCAACCCGGGAAAGCACACTGCCTTCACCGTTCTTGCCGTGACAGGCTCTGCAGGCATCCTTGTTTTTCTCGGCCAGCTTTTCATGCCCGCCAGCAGAGAACCTGGTGTCTCCAACCGGATG
>NZ_JBHNMF010000744.1:0-1469 GCF_048562965.1 Thiolapillus sp.
ATGAATGTCATTGGCAGTTCACCCCTTGGGTGAAATCATGAAAATCACTGGAACTGCAATTTTACGCGATTATCATCGGGCGAACGACTTTCAGGTGGCTGCCGAAGTCACGGATTCAGGACAGAATAAGGCTCAAAACCACGAGTGGCAACCAAACACCATTTTTTTACTTGGGAGCACCTCTAACAAATATGTCATTCCGGCGCAGGCCAGAATCTGTAATACCTCGATAAGTAAGGACCCCGGCCTACACCGGGGTGACAAAAATACTATTGTTCGGGATAACCTTGGGGGAAATCCATGTCCAAACTCACACAACTGCTGAAACGCCTGGGTGCAGAAAGTGATCTTGCAGAAGCTTACGAAAAGAATCCGCAAAAAGTGATGGAAGAGGCCGGATTGTCCAAAGAAGAGATGGAACTGCTCAGGAAAGGTGATCTGGAAAAGCTGGAAGAATCCACCGGTCTGTCCTCTTGTCAGAAAATCAAGAGTGTCATCAAAGCCTACGACAAATGAACCGGGTATACATTCAAGGATAAGGAATTGTGATTCAATAACAATTTCGGTGGGTAATGGAAAACCCACTCCTGAAAAACCATGGACGGATTTTAAGACTTTCCTTGGACATACCCTGAAACATCTCTTTCTGTCCAGAGAAGTCTCTGAACGATATTGGACATAGAATCCGTGCGCCGTTTATTACCTTATCTCTACTTTTTTCTGCTGCTGCTCACTACGCAGGGAGCCTATTCACAAACGCTGGAGCAGTTACTGGCCGCACTCGACCCCATCAATACGATTCCAACCCAACAGCTGGAAAAACTGCTGCAAGACATAGGCCCGCTGGAAAATCAGGCCACACCAGCACAACAGACGGCCATTGATTTACTGCGTCTGCGACATCTGGCCATTCTCGGAGACTTTGACGGATCACTGAAGCTGGTCGACAAGATAGACAGCTCTTCTGCTGACCCCAAGTACCGCATCCGCGCCTACATAACAGCAATAACGATCCATCACGTGCAGGGAAACTTCACCAAAGCCTTTGACCTGCTCAACCAGGCGCAACAGCTCCTGCCCTGGACAGATAACAAGACGATCAAGTACCTCGTCCTTTCAAGTGCTACCGATTTGTATATCGACGCAGGTGATTTGAAAAAGGCTTTACAGTATGCCAAACAGGCACTGGCGGCAGCTGAACAAACAAACAGCCCGATGAATGTTTGTACTGCACATGATGAACTTAGCGCCATCTATTACAAGCTGGATATGCTGGACCAGGCCATGCAGACGGACACAGACATGATTCAGCAATGCAATGCCATACCTGCCCCTCTGTTTGTAGCAAGGTAAGCGCCCAAGAATCCACACCTGTTTTCCCCACCTGACCCTGTGCAGACTTTCTCCTGGAATTTCACGACATAGGAGAAATCGATGGACATGTCTGATGCCACCGAAGGTGCGCCGTT
>NZ_JBHNMF010000745.1:0-1462 GCF_048562965.1 Thiolapillus sp.
CGCGTTCGGAGGCCTACTTTGTTTTCCCTCTGGCGCAAGGCACGCCGGGAAAACAGTGCGGCCTCGCGGCTACTGGGGTCTACCAGCCTTCGCTTCGCTCTCCATGGCTGGCAGCGAATGTCAGATTCCGTTAATTATGCGACAATGGAGAAACGAATCAACAACTTAGGTGTTGATTTTTGCATAATTAATGCGACAAATGTGTAATAATTACGCGACAACATTGCATTTTTCGCATTAAATTTGCGACAAATATTTTGCTGAAAATACAATGAGTTATGCCGGTCAGAAAGATACCTAGAAATTACCGCGTGATCACAGGGTGCGTGGCCAGTGAAAAGTCCGCCAACAATGCCTCCGGGCGCATAAAGGTTTCCCAACAAGCCCGAAGCAGCGGGCCTTGCGGATGGCCATAATGACCGCATTAGTGAATACTGATACCAGCCTCCGCTCGCGCGGCAGGTCGCGGTATCCTTGAGAGTATTTGATGATAGATTTATGGGCTACCTTGGGGTCGTCCCCCGAATCAACTGTCCGGTATTACATTCACCCAGGAGATAATTCATGAGGTCAACACAATTGCTACCCGTGCGTTCGTTTCAACGTAAACTCGCGATGACAACCACCCGATGTAGTGGCGTCCGATCATAGCCCTCCAGGCTCGGCAACGGATGCAAGCGTTTAGCTAAAGATGTATCCCGGGGGCGGCCGATGGAATAGGCGTAAACAATGGTACCACCTCGTTGGTTCCATCGATTGTAATCCATGCATGCGAAAGGACTAGCCAGAAAATTTTTTATCGTATTTTGCTGCCCAGATTTGAGCGAATTCCCGACACCAAAGTCATATTGCTGAATAGGCACGATTTTGTGCTTATCAAGCTTCGCTTCCGGGTCGACTTTGTAATGAACGTGGGAGCATAAACATGCATCCATGCTGGCCATATGTGTCAGCACTTTGGCCAGCGGTATATCGTATTTCTTATCATCATGCAGTCGCCCCATCGCCTCGAGTATATTTTCTGCTCCAGGTGAATGATGCTGCACATTGGATAAAAACTTATTAGCATCATCACCAAAAATGGCGATATGGCTCAGTCGTGTCGCCAGATGTTCTGTGTCCTTCGGCAACCACCCGTGTCCAACAATCATGTGGAGTACATCGTATAACAATGTTTCGATTACGTAGAACGCCATCTGATGTGAGGCATGTACATGGCTTTGTGGCACCATAATGCGGAATCGCCTGGATTGATAGTGCTGGATTCCAATATGTGATTTCATGCTCCGGTGCTTCCGGTGGTGGATTCCTTCTAAGCGCTTCTCCATGTCCTCAAAAAAGCACTCCACCGAGTCATAGGTGACTCCTGGTGGAGAGTCCATCCGCATGTTGATGGGCAACTCAGTACCAGTGGGCAGTTCATAAATATCGACCCCCATTGCACTGAAAGCCGCCTTTAGGT
>NZ_JBHNMF010000746.1:0-1461 GCF_048562965.1 Thiolapillus sp.
GACAAACTTGGCTATGAACGGCACAGCTGAAGGAGCTTTGTGGACATCCACCAGTATCCGGTATAAAGGAATAGGCGTGATATTGATGAAATTCTGCTGTGAGGGGGTAAGGTCTGCACCTGACTGGATTTTTCCGACAATACTGCTGGAAGTCCCTGTTATGTCGTTCATATTATAGGTGCCAAACAGTTCGTAATGAACGATTTGGTCCAGGGTGCGTTCGGTGTAGCGTCCTTCGTACATTGAAGCGCAAGCACGGATGCCGCTATTAAAACTGTTGCACCGCCACATGTTGTAATAATCCTGGTTGGCCCCAGAATTTGTCCCCGTGCCGTTTTTGGCCCACATCATGTTTTCCAGTGAGAAATTCTTCCGATAGTACGTGGGCACGCAGGCGCTCTTCTGATCGGATGGGCTGGCATTACAGCCACCATTACTTTCAGAATTCTTGGGGTCTTCCGGGTATACAACTGTGCCCACGAGACTGATCATGAGTTCAATCGAGAAATTATCACGCGAGCTGTAGTTGGAAAGAATGCTACCAAGCTTCATGACAGCGCTATCTTTGTATAACGCACGAAAGGTGATGTTACCGATCTTATCGACGCCACCGTAGCTGCCTGTGGAGTTGGCGGACTGAACGGCATAGGAAGCGGAATCACTGCCCCAACCGGGGTCGGTGAACATTTTCTGCAGCGCGTCAAAGAAACCATCAGCACCCCCAGCCGCCTTTTCTATTTTTTTCAGTTCAGCCTTTCCAGCGTCATTGAGATCCATTTTGGATGCGACGCTGGCGACAAGTTTGGCGCCGATGGCGCAGGAGGAGGCTTCAAGCGAGTTGATGTTATTCATCAGATCCTGAAGGTGGGCCATGAGAGACGCGCATTCCTGGCAAATGGTGGCGATAGCCAACTGGAAGGCGTAACCTACGGCGGCTGTGCCGATTTGGCGGAGGATTTGCTTGAACTGCTCAGCGCTGATGAAGCTGAAACTGCCGCCGAAGAAATCTATGCCGTTACAGCCTGCCTGAAGGTGTGGTGGCGCGACATGCATAAGCCAAATGTTTCGGATGGGCCAGCGCATCTGAAAGGAGCCCCCGGTGAGAACGCCGCGCCGCTGCGACATGTAAACGCCCGGATTTGTGGCGGTGGACGACAGCATGTCTGACAGCGCATCACTCAATGAAGCGCGGGCGGGAGGTGCCGATGTGAAAACAGCAACGGAAAACAATGTGGCAAACAGAAACGAAGCAAAGCGGCTCATCATTTTTCCGCGCACCCCATCAGCATGATGGCGGCAGAGCGCGCGGCCTCCAGTAATTAGGCATAAAGAACATCAACCCGGCATTCATGCCGGAATAGTCCACCTGCCTATATTACGAAGGTATGCATCAATGTGGCGGTTTGTAAAAGACGAAAAAAGTCGTTTTCAACTATGGATTGAGCAGGGATGGTGTTGGCT
>NZ_JBHNMF010000747.1:0-1460 GCF_048562965.1 Thiolapillus sp.
CCTCTATTCTGCTCTGATATCTGATATCTGCTCACACTCGCCTTGCAGGCTGGAGGTGGCAGCGCTGTCAAGTTTTCTGTGGATTTTGTTATCTGTACCCATCGCATCGTCGCCATCGTCATCTCATCGTCTTCGTCATGCCCTGGCCATCACGATGGTATCTTTTTCAACGGATTTTGATGCTGGATGTCCTGACCTCGATCGACTTTCTTCAACCGTTCATCGTCCCATCACCGCTTACCTGGCCAGTGTTCGCCCAGCCATGTTTCACCGCACGTGCAGCGCACACCTGTCAACACTCAGGTGTGTTTCTACCTGTCCCTGGCTCGCTGCGCTATGAATACACCAGAGACGCG
This sequence comes from Thiolapillus sp., assembly GCF_048562965.1. Lineage (NCBI taxonomy): Bacteria > Pseudomonadati > Pseudomonadota > Gammaproteobacteria > Chromatiales > Sedimenticolaceae > Thiolapillus > Thiolapillus sp. The sequence goes on from NZ_JBHNMF010000747.1 coordinate 357, forward strand.
TTACTGGCTGTGAATAGTAAACAAACTACAGTGTCACCGGCTGTGTGCAACAGACTTCATGAACTCTCCATTCACTCTCGCCACGATTTTCCCTGTATGAAGAAAACGGGGAAAAAGCGACCATACAGGGCTGGAAGAAGGAAGACAAAAGGCAGGAAAATTCCTGTCATCTCCTCTACAGCCTTCACATCCGTCCCTACATGTTCCGTGAATCGTCCCACGGTAAACTTTGACAACCTGATTCAAGTCCCTCTCTCGTCCCAGCCTCAGGACAGGCAAGGTCAACTTTGTGTAGCATTGTTTAATGCATGTTCTGTTGGCACCCAGGAAAAGAGGACAGAAATTGCCGATTTCATTATTGATCTCTGTGTTGATGTTTTGTTCCTTACGGAGACGTGGCTCAGGCAGGCTGGTGATGAGGCGAAGTGTGCAGATCTGGCACCTCCGGGTTTCACAGCGAAATCGTTTCCCCGCTCTTCGCGGGGAGGTGGCCTCGCCATAGTATTGAAGGACTCCCTCCTACCTCACTTCTCTTGGACCACCTCCCTTCCCTTCTGTCACACATCATTTGAACTCATTCACGCCACACTGACTTTGACACAGAAGACACTCCACTTTTACACGCTGTACCGCCCTCCACCGAACCGCAAGAACAAGCTGACTGACTCTCTCTTCTTTGAGCAATTTCCGGACCTTCCAGAACACTGCAACTCCCTGGCCGGTAACTCTTTTATCCTTGGAGACTTCAACTTCCACTACGACTGTCCGCTAAATCCCTACACTTCACGACTCAACGATCTCCTCTCGATGTTCGACCTGCAGCAGTCCGTGAATTCACCCACTCACAAACGTGGACACATACTGGACTGGTTCGTCCATAGGCCGGCTGATGGCCTTCTGCTGTCCACTGAAGTGTCGCAGGCCATCTCTTCGGATCATTTCTGTGTCCTGGCCTACCTTGATGTCACCATACCCCAGTCTCCGCCTACTTTTGTCGAGGCACGTAACATTCGTGCCGTTCACCGACCGACCCTAAAGGAGGATCTGCGCAGCCACCTCTCTGCTCTTTCGTCCCCTTCGGCTGTAGAGCTAGACTCCACTCTT
>NZ_JBHNMF010000748.1:0-1458 GCF_048562965.1 Thiolapillus sp.
CAACACCTCGATGCGGCGAACGAAGCCCCGTGGGACATCGCTCGGCGCGGTGCTGGCCGTGGCCGGCGCCGCCGGGGGCGGGCTCTCGATGGCGGAGCCGGCGGAGGCTTCCGTGGCGGCGTCAGGCGTTGCCGCGGTTTCCTCCGGCGGGCTCGGGCAATCGAGCACACCGGCTTCCGGTTTCTGCAGCTCCTGGGGCACCACCGCAACGGTTTCCACCGGGGTGGATTCCGTTGCGGCGACCGCCCCGTCCGGTGTAACGGCCTGCGGGGTGTCGGCTTCCTCGAAGCCCCACACCTCGGGGTCACCGGGATATCCGAGATAGGTGATCAGGCGTTGATACGCCGCCGTCTCTCCTATCTCGAAGTCCTTGTACTCCGAGATCCGGCGCAGGGCCGATGCCTGGCCAATGACCCTTCCCTCCGGGTTCTCCAGGGTGGCCTGGAAGACCCAGAGGGTCGGGTCCCTGTCGGGGTAGGCCTGTCGCACATCGTGCGTGACGGCCCACCCCTCCAGGGGTGGGTAGTCCTTCAGGAACAGGGGCAGCCGTTCCCCGAAGGGGATGTACGGCCGCTCTTGCCCCTGACTGTCGATCAAGGTGATGACAGCCGGGGCTTGGACTTGATTGCCCATAGCTTCCTCCTGCGGTGGTCAGCCGCTGTTTGAAAAGGAAACCGCCACCACAGCGGTTCCCTTGTGTTTTCGGATTTCAGAACGGGATGTCGTCCTCGAACTCCCCTGCCGGTACCGGCGCCGGCGCGTAATTCTGCGCCGGGGCTGCGGCCGCCGCCTGTGCAGGTGCCTGGGCCGGTGCTGCGGGCGCCTGAGCGGGTGCCTGGGCAGGCACGGCCTGCTGAGCAGGTGCAGCCTGACTTGCAGGCTGCTGGCCATTACGGCTGTCCAGCATCTGCATCTCGTTGGCCACGATTTCCGTGGTGTAGCGGTCCTGGCCGTCCTGCCCCTGCCATTTGCGGGTGCGCAGGCTGCCTTCGATGTAGACCTTGGAGCCTTTTTTCAGATATTCCCCGGCGATTTCCGCCAGACGGTTGAAAAATACCACCCGGTGCCATTCGGTGCGCTCCCGTTGCTCACCGGTTTGTTTGTCTTTCCAGGTCTCTGATGTGGCCACCGAGATGTTGGTGACCGCGCTGCCGCTGGGCAGGTAGCGGGTTTCCGGGGCATTGCCCAGATTGCCGACCAAAATTACTTTATTGATGCCTCGTGAAGCCATCTTTTTTCCTCCAGAAAGCGCCCGACGCTGCAACAACGGGCAAAAAAGTTTAATTAAATGGGGTGCAGCCCATTATTTCACGTCTGGTGAATCAGGCGTGATATAACCGTTGTCGGGTACCATGTGATTATATTCCAAAAAGGAGCTATCCTTTGTTCCGAACCCGCCAGATATTGAACGACTGGCTCACGCAAAACCTGGAGGAAGCATAACGCCATGGTTATCCA
>NZ_JBHNMF010000749.1:0-1454 GCF_048562965.1 Thiolapillus sp.
ACCTGCCCCAGGATGTGCTGGCGGTCTATCGCCCTGGTTGCCTGCCTCCCATTACAGATGATGCACTGATCCAGTGGCTGGAATACATGATTGATATATCCGCGGATGATGACGATGAGGAGCTGGAGCGACAGGCGGACACGATGATCTGCGAGTTGAAGCAGGAGGGGCGCGGGACTTATCGTTTGCAGATGCGCGATGCCCTGGAATTCCTGCGCGACAGCGCACGCGACGACTGACTACCAACCGGCCACGGACGGCTACAATTTAGGAGACTATGAAATGAAAAACGAAACTAAACCCTGTTCGCGTCTTGTCATCGTAATTGAGGGCGACATGATTCAGTCGATTATCGCTGACAATCCGGATTCTGCACCGGATATTGCTATCGTAGATTATGATGCTGACGATTACGCGGATTATGAACTGCGCCACATCACACAGGATGACGGTACCCGGTCGATGGCGCACGTTAGAGAACTGTACGTAGAAGAGGCGAGTATAGATCTCGATAATGTATTCCTGTGAGACTGACTACCACAGGCCACGGACGGCTGCAAATTAGGAGAATGATATGAAAGAAATCCTCGAGAAATACGGGCTTGATAGGCTCAAACTCCTTACTCCCAGCACGACGCAGTACTACGTACTACACTGGCAGCGTGGGCTATACAACGCAGTTACCTCGTCCGCATCGGATGACGACTTGGCACAACTGGCACATGCGATTCGGCAACGCGCCTATGCTAGAGGTTTTGGTCTGATGGATGTATACGAGATCCTTTGCACTAGACGTGACAGGCTGCTGATAGACGCAGCAAAAGATGTACTGGTAACCCTGCGCGACAACGCACGCAAAGGAATTGACGATTGACAACCAACAGGCCACGGACGGCTGCAAATTAGGAGACACATAAAAATGAGTATATTTTACATGGCAGCATCAGACAGCGAAGGAAAAGAGCGCTGCAAGGCTACGAAGCTTGGCCAGGCGAAGCGCGAGGCTACGAGGCGTTTTTCCAAGCGCTATAGTAATGGATATATCTACCTGATCGAGGTCGAAGCCGCAGATGTGGATGCAGGTCTGGGCGAGGCTAAGATCCTCAGCTCACACACCCGGTACGCTTCAAGGGGGAATCGCTGGTTCCGTAGGGATCTGATCCTGGAATTTGACACATTAGTCATTGTGGAGAAACTGAAATGAATATCACAGATAAAGAGCTGAAACAGGAATTGAGCAAGCTATCACAGTACGCCTACATCGATTGCGGAGACTCAGAAGACCCCGGCGCGCTGCTGGCCACGCTGGCGGGCCCGTATACCGCAGTACAGATTTTCGATAGCTATGAGGATTCCCCCTCCTGGAATATTGTGGCACGACAGCGATTTGACTTTAAGCCGATCAACCCGATCTACGTTCGCACGCACCGGGTAAGTAAAGACCAGTGTATAGC
>NZ_JBHNMF010000750.1:0-1451 GCF_048562965.1 Thiolapillus sp.
GTCAGTCCGCTGCTTGCGGGTAAGTGTGGCAGACAGGAGAATGACGCTGCCACCCAAGGCCGCGTGAAAACGGATCAATCGTTTCAGTGGTTCTGATGTATAGGCATGGTAGGCGTGCACCTCATCAAGGATCAGCACCTTACCCACCAGCCCAAGCAGGCGCAGGGACTGGTGGCGGGCAGGCATGACGGCAAGCAGCGCCTGATCAATGGTGCCGATGCCAACATCGGCGAGCAGCGCCTTCTTGCGATTGTCCGCCAGCCAGCGGTTGCACTGGGCGACGATGCTTTCTTCCTCTCCGTAGTGTGTGGCACTGGCTTGCGCGGCGAGCAGGGACTGCTGAAAGGATTCGGAAAGATGCCGGGCACTGTGGCTGAGAATCAGGCTGGGGCGCGGCTCACCCGGTCGGTAGAGGCGTTCATAGACCGTGCTCATCCGGTCATACATGGCGTTGGCGGTAGCCATGGTGGGCAGGCCGATATAGAGGCCCTGAGCCTGCCCTGCCGCCATCAGCCTTGCAGCGAGGATCAGCGCCGCCTCAGTCTTTCCAGAACCGGTGACATCTTCAAGGATGAACAACTGTGGCTCCGTACCGATGGGCAGGTCGAGGCAGGCCTGCTGCAAGGGCGTTGGCATTTCAAGGTAGTCGAACAGCTCGCGGGGTTGTTCGATGCACTGGACGGGGGGCGGCAGGATACCGGCGGCTTTTACCGCCTCCCTCGCGGTGGGTAGCGCGTACTTCTCCCAGTATTCGAACAAAGGCAGGGGCTGATCGCAATAACAGAAACGCGCACTGTCGGAACCCAGCCAGTCAGCCAGCACGGCGATACCCGCCAGCAACCAACTCGCCTTCTGCTGGTTTCGGGCAAAGTCGGGATCTTCGAAATGCTGCTTCAGCAGCGACAGATCCGGCTGGAGTAGCGCCAGCCAATCCCGGCAGAAGGATAGTGCCGCCTGTTTATCGAAATCCCTGAAGTGTGATTTTATTGGCTGCCGGGCATCGTCAGGTGGCCAGCCGTGATGGCCAGTCACAGCGGCCAGCCAGTAATTCATGCCTTCGTCGATGAAGTCCTGCAGCTCCTCGTCGTTCGGGTCGAACAGTTCATTGCGCAGAAACTGCCGCCACAGCAGCCAGCCCAAGGTATCGTGACGAATGCTGTAGTTGTGCTTGCGGATGTGTTTATTCGGCCAGAGCGCAATGCGCAAATCCTCACGCAACTGCTGGAAGGTTTCGGCAAACTTGCCAAGATCGTGCAAACCGAGCAGAAAGCTGCACCAGCATTTGGCTGCTTCCGGCGGCAAACCCATGGCGGCGGCCAGGCGGCGCAGCAGTTCCGGGCGCTGTTCCAGCAGTACCGCCGCCACCGCTGCCACATCCAGTGCATGGTAAACCAGCAGGTGATGACCTGATGCATTCCCATCAGCCTTGCCCCAGTAAGCGTACATCATGC
>NZ_JBHNMF010000751.1:0-1451 GCF_048562965.1 Thiolapillus sp.
AGTTGTTGCGTAGTGCTTGGTGACCAGGACGGCTGGGGCACCAATAGGTTGTCAAAGGCCGAGTCGATTTTGGGGACTGGGATGTCCCAAAATCTATCACGAGGCCGAAGACACGCTTGTGCAGTGCCTGCGCCATCCGCCGGGGGCGATCCGTGGATACCACTATGGGGCTGACGCCCCTGGAAGGCCTGGTCATGGGGACACGCAGTGGCGATCTCGATCCCGGGCTGATCCTGCATTTACTCGAACACATGGGCTATAGCCCGGAAGAGACGGACGAACTGCTCAACCATCAGAGCGGATTGCTGGGGCTTTCGGGGCTGAGCAATGACATGCGTACCCTGGAGGAATCGGCCCGGACCGGCAACCGGCAGGCGGAACTTGCCATCGAAGTGTTCTGCTTCCGCCTGGCAAAATCTGTTGCCGCGCTGACAGTATCCTGTGCACCACTGGATGCACTGGTGTTTTCCGGTGGCATCGGTGAAAACAGCGTGCTGGTCCGGAAACGCACCCTGGCCTGGCTGGAGCCGCTGGGCTTTGTCCTGGATAAACAGAAAAACGAGATGCACGGCGAAGACAGTGATGGGCGGATATCACCGAAAAATGCGCCCGATGTGCGCGTCATACCCACCGATGAGGAGGTCATACTGGCGCGGGGCGCCGTATCGCTGATAGCAGGAGAATCACCATGAACCGTATATTGCTGGCACCCATATCACGCCGTGCAGGCATCACATCCGTGCTGCTGGGTATCTATCACGGGCTGGAACGCACGGGTGCTCGGGTGGGGCTGATGAAACCCATCAGCCCGGTGGAAGACGGCAATGAAGACCGCACCATCGGCATTGCCCGCCAGATGCTTGGCCTCGACCATCCTGATCCTATCAGTCTGTCCGAAGCCCACCGTCTGCTGGACGATGATGGCGAGGACGGTCTGATGGAACGGGTAATCGGTTTCCAGCAGGCTGTTGCCGATGATGTGGACATACAGCTCATCGAGGGCGTGGCGCCCGACAACGCCGGTGATTATGCCGGTCCGGTGAATGCAGCGCTTGCCAGAAACCTGGGTGCCCAGGTGATTTTCGTGGCGGCGCCGGCGGGTGAAACGCCGGAACGGCTGGCCCGACACCTGGGGCTGGTCGCCCGTGCTTTCGAAAAGCGTCATGTGCCTGTTCTGGGTTGTATTCTCAACAAGGTGGGCGCACCGGAAGTGGAGCGTCTGCAGGTGGCTTCGGCACACGCTGTGCATACCTCGCTGAGAAACTGTGGCGACTATGTCGACAGCCTGCCGGCGCTGGTGGAGGAAATCCCCCTGATCGGTTGTATTCCCTGGCAGTAACTACTCACCCCTATCAGCATAGAGCTGTCCCGAAAAGGCCATTTGAATGGCGACCAGCGGATTGTATCCCTGATTTGCCATGGTCTGCAGGTAACTGGAGATGCGGCAATAG
>NZ_JBHNMF010000752.1:0-1449 GCF_048562965.1 Thiolapillus sp.
CGGCGCGCCTTCGGTGATATCGGAAGTATCCATTGCTTTCTCCTCTGTCGTGGGATTCGGGGAGAAAGTCTGCACAGGGTCAGGTGTGGAAAATAGGTGTGGATTCTTGGGCGCTTACGGCGTAGCGGCCGTCATGGAACAGGATTTCATCTCCCGCTCTGGCCTGGGAAAAAGCTTGTTCGGGACGCATGGGTGAAGACAGGCCGCCATCGCCGTTCCCGGAGGGGCTGACATGCAGTATGCGTGCGGGTTTGTAAGTCGGGTCGGTATAGTAGCGGTTGAAGCGTTCCGGCGTGCCGAAGAAGTTCCCGCCACGGTCGGGAACCTTCACCAGCCCGGCATAGGGGGCAGCCATTGTCGCCGTGGCAATGAGGCTGCAGGCGACCAGCAGCCCGAAGGTTTTTTGTGGCACTGAAATGCGAAGCATGGATCTCTCCTTTTCGGCCGTTTTCCGGAGCACAGGATCGATACTACTCCGTGAAAAACAGTCGCGCCAGTTCCTTGCCCGGATCTTCTGCCCGCATGAATGCCTCGCCTACCAGGAAACCGTTTACATGGTGGCTGCGCATCAGGGCGACATCTTCGGGCGCCAGGATGCCGGATTCGGTGATGACAAGCTTGTCGTCGGGAATCTGTTCCAGCATTGCCAGAGTGGTCTGCAGGCTGACGTCGAAAGTGCGCAGGTTGCGGTTATTGATGCCGATCATGGGGTTGGAGACCTGCAGAGCACGTTCCAGCTCTGCCTCGTCATGTACCTCGATGAGCACATCCATGCCCAGATCCATGGCCAGTATATTCAATGATGCCAGCTGTTCATCGTCCAGGCAGGCAACGATGAGCAGGATGCAGTCTGCATCCATGGCACGCGCCTCATACACCTGATAAGGATCGATGATGAAATCCTTGCGGATTACCGGCAGGTCGCAGGCCGCCCGGGCCTGTTTCAAGTAGGCAACCGATCCTTGGAAAAAGTCCACATCCGTCAATATGGACAGGCAGGCGGCGCCATGTTCCTTGTAACTGCGGGCAATGTCCGCCGGGCGGAAATCCTCCCGCAGCACACCTTTGGATGGTGAGGCCTTCTTGATTTCGGCGATGACGCCAGGTTGGCCGGTGGCAATTGTCTCCTTGAGTGAGGCGACGAAGCCCCGGGGGGGTGAGGCTTGTGCGGCCTTTTGTTTGAGCGCCTGCTCAGAGACCCGCTGACGGGCAGCATTGATTTCCTCGTGCTTGCGGGCGACGATTTTCTTGAGAATATCCGGTGTGTCGGTCATTGAGTTTCGCCTGTTGTCTTTGCCTGTTGCCACTCACCCCAACCCTCTCCCCGGTGGAGGGTGTCGTAAAAGCCTGTTCCCATGCACCTATGAAGCCCCCATTCCTTCGAGAAACCGAGGGATGGGTGCAAGGTGGATTTTATTGAAAAGAGAACGGGTCACCCGTGGAATCCGC
>NZ_JBHNMF010000753.1:0-1449 GCF_048562965.1 Thiolapillus sp.
GGCGGATTCCACGGGTGACCCGTTCTCTTTTCAATAAAATCCACCTTGCACCCATCCCTCGGTTTCTCGAAGGAATGGGGGCTTCATAGGTGCATGGGAACAGGCTTTTACGACACCCTCCCAAGGGGAGAGGGTGCTACAGACATATCCATTCCCCATGATGGCGCCTGACCTGCGCAACTATCTTACCGTCACTGGCGGTTACTGGGCCTTTACCATCACCGATGGTGCCATCCGCATGCTGGTGGTGCTGTACTTTCATCTGCTGGGTTACTCACCTTTCGAAGTAGCCATGCTGTTCCTGTTCTATGAGTTCTTTGGCATCGTCACAAACCTGGTGGGCGGCTGGCTGGGGGCGCGTATCGGACTGAATCTGACCATGCACATCGGCATGGGCATGCAGGTTATCGCCCTGGCCATGCTGGCAGTGCCCGATGCCTGGCTCTCTGTACCTTATGTAATGTTCGCACAGGCGCTCTCGGGCATTGCCAAAGACCTGAACAAGATGTCCGCCAAGGCCTCGGTGAAAACCCTGGTCAGCAGCGATTCAAGCAGCCAGCTGTTCAAATGGGTGGCGATACTCACCGGTTCCAAGAATGCTCTCAAGGGCGGTGGTTTCTTCATCGGCGCTGCACTGCTGCAGTGGATAGGCTTCCGCGCCGCACTGCTGGTGCTGGCGGGCATGCTGCTGGTAGTACTCATCATCACCGCCATCATGCTGCCCTCGGGTGTCGGTAAGATGAAATCCAAACCCAAGTTCAGCCAGGTGTTCTCCAAAGTGCCTGCCATCAACTGGCTGTCGGCCGCACGCTTCTTTCTGTTTGGCTCCCGGGATGTGTGGTTCGTGGTGGGGTTGCCGGTGTTTCTCTACGATGTATTGAAATGGGACTTCATGGAAGTGAGCGCTTTTCTCGCACTGTGGGTCATCGGCTATGGTTTCATCCAGGCCAGCGCTCCCAAACTGATTGGCCGAAGTCATCACGGCAGAGGCCCCGGCGGCGGTACGGCACGCTTCTGGGCTTTCGCGCTGGCGGTTTTTCCCGCTGGCATTGCCTTGGGTCTGGCATGGGGCTGGCCGGCGGACATGGTAATCATAACCGGCCTGATCCTGTTCGGTATCGTGTTCGCCATCAATTCCGCTGTGCATTCCTACCTGATCCTGGCCTATTCCTCCCACGACAAGGTGGCCATGAATGTAGGGTTTTACTACATGGCCAACGCTGGCGGCCGCCTGGCAGGCACGGTGCTGTCCGGCTGGGCCTATCAGGTCTGGGGACTGGAGGGCTGCCTGTGGTGGTCCACGGGATTTGTCCTTACAGCGGCGATCCTTTCCCTGGCCTTACCGGAAATACCTGAAGAGGAAAACACCATACGAACAGCTTGATATATCTCATATACCATATTCGCTGCAGTCAATATAACATTGATGTAATCTTTCGTTGGTATTAG
>NZ_JBHNMF010000754.1:0-1446 GCF_048562965.1 Thiolapillus sp.
GAGGCAGGCTTGTACTCATCTTAGGGGTGAGTAGTTACCTGATCACATGGCTTTTCGGCTATCCTTCATCGTCATCCAACTCCCTGGCCGGGGGACTTGTGGGAGCCGGTTTGTATGCCGTGGGAACAGGCCATATCAACTGGGGCGCAGATGCATTGACCCGCTTCGAGTTGCAAGGTGTCATGAAGGTACTGGCCGGGCTGCTGGTGTCTCCCCTGTTTGGGTTCATCATCGGCTTTGTCATCATGAAGCTGTTCATTGTTGTCCTGAAACACTTTACCTGCCGTATCCGGCCATTGCTGGTAATCACCCAGTACTTCAGCGTCGCCTGGCTCGGATTCTCCCATGGAGCCAATGATGCACAGAAAGGCATGGCCATCATCGGCATGATGTTGCTGGCCAGTGGCACGACCCGGACTTTCACCATCCCTGACTGGGCGGTGTTGCTGTGTGCCTCCTCCATCACGTTGGGTACCACGTTCGGCGGGTGGCGCATCATAAAGACACTGGGATTCGGTTTGTACAGGTTGCGAACCATTCATGCTGTCGCCAACCAGATGGGGTCAGCCCTGGTCAACAGCATCGCAACCGGTATCGGCGCTCCCACATCCACCACCCAGGTCGTCACGGCTACGCTGCTGGGAAATGGCGCCGCGGAAAAACCTCTGCATGTAAAATGGAAAACGGCCGCCGGTATCATGGCCGGATGGTGGCTAAACATCCCTGTATCCATGCTTCTCGGTAGCGGATACTGTTATCTGTACCTCATCATTCGGAGTTGATCATGGCGGGCTTCATCGGCAAATACCTGCTGCCCAGGGAAATCGATTTCAACAAAGCCTTGCTGAACTAGGCCAGACTCGGCCGGTCCATGGTCGAGGAGCTTTATCAGGCCTGTGTCGATGAAGACAAAAACAGACTGGCATCCCTGTCCACGGCTGCAATGCAAGCCCGAAAGCTCAAGGCAAAGAACATGGGACAGCTGCTGGATGTGTTTATCACGCCCTATGACAAGGAATCGATCTATCGCATGATTACCCAGTTGGACTGGGTGACGCTCAGTGTGAAACATTTTGTGCTGGAAACCGATCTCTACGACATCCATGAACTGGCCGAATACGAGCCCATACTGAGAACACTGGCAACCATGGCCATCGCGCTGGAAAAAGGCATTGCCAGCCTGCCCTCGAAAACCCTGGGCATCATTGCGCCCAAAATCGACCAGGTTCATGACCTGTATGATGAAGTGGTCGAAACCTGTGCCAAGACGACAGCAACACTGCTCGCCCAGGACGACATCAAGCACATTATTCGCCACAAGGACATTTTGCTGCAACTGAAGGAAATCGCGAAGCGGCTGCATATTTCCGCCAATACACTGGAACTAGAGTTTAGAGTAAGCAACATTGTTCCACCGTATATTTTCGGGTGAAATAAAGTTGCTAT
>NZ_JBHNMF010000755.1:0-1444 GCF_048562965.1 Thiolapillus sp.
ACTTACCGTGCTGAATAACGTATCTTGATGAATATCGGGACCACGCATGGTACTTTTGCTTCTCGTTCAATTCTTAGTGATATTTTCTCAGATTTGGGTGTTTTTCAACAGCCTGCTAGAGGAGAAGCCGACGATGAAACTTTCCCGCAGAAATTTCCTGAAAATCACCGGCCTGGGTTCCGCCAGCGCCCTGGCGCCCCGCCTGCTGCTTGCCGCCGATGCCAGCGACAGCGCCGACGACATCATCAGCGTGTTTCTCAGAGGCGCCGCCGATGGTCTCAACATAATTCCACCCCACGGGGATAGCGACTACTACCGCCTGCGCCCCGGCTTGGCCATCGCACCGCCGGGAAATGAACAGGGCGCATTGGACCTCGATGGTTTCTTCGGTTTCCATCCGGGTATGGTCGCCCTGCTGCCCCTGTACCAGTCCGGGGAACTGGCCGTCATCCATGCCTGTGGCTCGCCCTCTCCCAGCCACTCCCACTTCGAAGCCCAGGATCTCATGGAGCGCGGCCTTACCGGCAACAGCGGCAGCTTCAGCGGCTGGCTGGGGCGTTACCTGGACTACCGCATGGATGACAGCTTCAGCGTCTTCCACGCCCTGGGCATGGGAAATGCAGCACCACGCACCCTGGCTCACGATGCCTCCACCATCGCCATGAACCGCATCGAGGACTTCTCCCTGCTGGTCCCCGAGGCGCAGAAAGCCGAAACCGAAGCCCTGCTGCAGGCATTGTATGCAGGAGACAGTCCGCTGGAAAACGGCGCCCGTGACACCCTGGCCGCCGTGGACACCCTGGCTGCGGCTGATCCCGCGCAGTATCCGCCACAGAACGGCGCCACATACCCCGACACTGGCTTCGGCGCCCAGTTGCAGGCCGTCGGGCAGCTCATTCGCGCGGACGTGGGAGTACGGGCGACGGCACTGAGTCTCGGCGGCTGGGACACCCACCAGGGCGAATCAGCCACCCTGGACAACCTCCTGCCCGAGCTTGCCCAGAGCCTGGCGGCATTCCACACGGACATGGGTACAGAGATGGACAGGATCACCCTGGTCACCATGACCGAATTCGGCCGCCGCGCCTACGAGAACGGTTCCGCCGGCACGGATCACGGCCATGCCAGTTTCATGCTGACCCTGGGCGGCAACGTCAACGGCGGCAGGGTCTACCACGACTGGCCCGGACTGAGGGACCAGGATCTCTACGGCAAGGGCGATCTGCAAGTGAGTACCGATTACCGCAACGTGCTGGGCGAGCTGATCGACAAACGCACCCCCGGCATGCCCATGGAGCTGTTATTTCCGGATTTCGATCAGCTCAAGCGTGTCTTCGACCTCGTGAAAGATTTTGGGACATCCCAGTCCCCAAAATCGACTCGGCCTTTGACAACCTATTGGTGCCCCAGCCGTCCTGGTCACCAAGCACTACGCAACAACTTC
>NZ_JBHNMF010000756.1:0-1439 GCF_048562965.1 Thiolapillus sp.
CTGGAAGTGTATGAACAATGAACAGGGAGGCCAGCCATGCAACATGAAATCATCCAGATGACCGACAACTTCGAAGCCCACGCTCAAGAGACAGAAAACGGCGTTGAATACTGGCTGGCGCGAGACCTTCAGCATTTGCTGGACTACAGCAAATGGGATAATTTTCTGAACGTGATTTCCAAGGCCAAGACCGCCTGCGAGATATCCGGCCATGATATTGCGGACCATTTTGCCGGCGTCGGCAAAATGGTTGAACTTGGATCCGGCAGCCAGCGCGAGATCCCCGATATCATGCTTACCCGCTATGCCTGCTATCTGGTAGCCCAGAACGGCAACCCGGCCAAGCCAGCCATCGCCTTTGCCCAAACCTACTTCGCCATGCAGACCCGCAAGGCGGAGTTGATCGAGCAGCGCATACTGGAAAACGAGCGGGTATCGGCCCGGCGCAAGCTGGCCGACACCGAAAAGGAGCTTTCCAAGACCATCTACGAACAGACCGGCGGCAACCGTAACTTCGGCCTGATTCGCAGCAAGGGGGATCAGGCCCTGTTTGGCAGGAGCACCCAGGCCATGAAGGCGCACTGGAAAGTCCCCGCCAATCGCCCCCTGGCCGACTTTGCACCCACCATCATCCTCAAGGCCAAGGATTTTGCCACTGAAATCACCATTCACAACGCCCGCGAACAAAACATGCGCAGCGAGCCGGAAATCTCGCAGGAGCATGTCACCAATAACCAGGCCGTCCGTCAAACCCTGCTGGGCCGGGGCATCCGCCCGGAAACCCTGCCACCGGAAGAGGATGTGAAAAAAGTCGAACGCCGCCTGACCTCCGAGCAGAAAAAGGCGCTGAAGAATCCTGACGGGCTGGATGCCGAATGAGCGGCAAAGAAGCAAAGGCCGTGGTGCCAAAGCTGCGCTTTCCTGAGTTTCGGGAGGCGGGGGCGTGGGAAGAAAAGGAGGTGGGAGAAATATTTAAGGTGACTCGTGGAGAAGTGCTCTCCATGAGATTGGTTTCCGATATGCCCTCAGAAACAACTCCTTATCCTGTGTATTCATCACAGACTAAAAATAATGGCTTATCAGGATATTACTCTGATTTTCTATACGAAAATGCTATCACATGGACAACCGATGGAGCGAATGCTGGAGACGTTAACTATAGGCCAGGAAAATTCTATTGTACAAATGTGTGTGGGGTTCTAATAAACAATGACGGCTATGCAAACGTATTCATCGCTGAATTATTGAACACGATCACACGCAAGCACGTTTCCTATATTGGGAACCCAAAGTTAATGAATGGTGTGATGGCAAAGATCAAGGTAACTACTCACCCCTATCAGCATAGAGCTGTCCCGAAAAGGCCATTTGAATGGCGACCAGCGGATTGTATCCCTGATTTGCCATGGTCTGCAGGTAACTGGAGATGCGGCAATAGG
>NZ_JBHNMF010000757.1:0-1432 GCF_048562965.1 Thiolapillus sp.
CCGATTACAGAGGCTCCTGCCGAGTCATGTCGGTAAAATGCGGGTTTTGACGTTCTGGAATCACGGATTCAGGTCTAAACTCTAGTTGAAATTATTTTATTGCTCAATACTTAGTCTGCAGCCACTATTAATCCACGATTAGTCAGGGGATATTCATTGTGGTGGAATTCGATTGGAGCCATGTAGCGTTGACCATCGTCTTCATGTCCGGGCTCGGGTTATTGCTGTCAGCAATCCTGGTACTGGCCAATCGCAAACTGTGGACTTATGAAGATCCCCGCATCGATGAAGTTGAGGAACTTCTGCCACACACCAACTGCGGCGCCTGTGGCACGGCCGGCTGCCGCCCTTTCGCCGAAGCGCTGATTTCCGGTGATATCACCCCGGCCCAATGTACCGTCAATTCCAAGGATGCCATCGATGAAATCGCCGACTATCTCGGCGTGGATGCCGGTGACGTCATCAAGCGGGTAGCCCGCCTGGCCTGCGCAGGCGGCTCCCATGTCGCCAGAAACAAGGCGCACTATGGTGGGCTAGAATCCTGCCGCGCTGCCGCAGTCGTCGCCGGCGGTCCCAAAGGCTGCAGCTGGGGTTGCCTGGGGCTGGCAGATTGCGCCGATGTTTGCGACCAGGACGCCATCGCCATGAACCGCTTTGGTCTGCCAGTGGTCGATCCCGAAAAATGCACCACCTGTAACGACTGCGTGGAGATCTGCCCCAAGGGGCTGTTCTCGCTGCAACCCGTGGATCACCGTTTATGGGTCGCCTGTAAAAATCTGCTGCATGGCGATGATGCGGAAAATGATTGCGAGGTAGCCTGCAACGCCTGCGAACGCTGTGCAAAGGACTCTCCCGATGGGCTGATCGAAATACGCGACAACCTGGCGGTCATCGACTATCACAAGAACCATCTTGCTTCACCCGTTGCTACGGAACGCTGCCCGACCGGCGCCATCGTCTGGCTGGACAACGAGATCCCCGTCAAGGGCAAAAAGGCCAAGCGCATCATCCGCAAAGAAGCTTTGCCCACTCACTGAGAACATCAACAAGGTATCTTTCCATGAACTTCCGCAAGAAAAATGAACGCACTTTCAAGTATCCCGGCAAACGCATGGCCATGGATGGAAATACGGCCGTTATCATGTGCGAGCGCGAAGCTTCTGACGCTGCCGGCGCTTATCCCATCACCCCCTCTACCCAGATGGGAGAATACTGGGCGGAAGAAATGGCCAAAGGGCATGTAAACATTTCCGATCGCGCACTTGTTTTCGTCGAGCCCGAATCGGAACATGCCGCTGCCGCAGTAACCGCCGGCATGAGCATGACCGGTCTGCGCGCCACCAATTTCTCTTCCTCCCAGGGTGTGGCCTTCATGCACGAATCCCTGTACGCCGCCGCCGGCAAGCGCCTGCCCTATGTACTCAACATCGGC
>NZ_JBHNMF010000758.1:0-1425 GCF_048562965.1 Thiolapillus sp.
TATTGCCGCATCTCCAGTTACCTGCAGACCATGGCAAATCAGGGATACAATCCGCTGGTCGCCATTCAAATGGCCTTTTCGGGACAGCTCTATGCTGATAGGGGTGAGTAGTTACGGCAGGGGATCGAAGTACATCTCCACCCGCTTGCGCAGGCGTTCCGGCGGTTGCTTGCCCGGGCGCTTGCCCTGAGCCGCGAGGCGGAACTTCTGCAGCACCTCGGAATACAAATGCACGGTGATGGGCTCGGCGTAGCGGGTCATGGCATGGGCCCGCGCCCATTCCAGGTAGCCCTTGTTCCAGTTGCGCATGTACTGGTAGGAGCGCGGCAGCTTGTAGTGGAATACGCAGTTGTTCTTCGCATACATCTCCCACTGACGGGGATTGGGCTCACCCTTGAGGAACTTCTCGCCGCCCTTGCCCCTCCAGCCGGCGAGAAAACCGATACCTGATCCGGCAGAGGTCTCGAAATTCACCACGAAATCCGGGTAGTCGCGGAACTTACGCTTGCCCTCCTCATCCACGAAAGCCGGCAATTTCAGACGACTGCCCATTTCGATGAGCACTTCCTGGAAAGGCTTGCACTCACCCCGGGGCGGCACCACGGGAATACGCACGGAATCCACGGGACCATCATATTCGGAAATGGGCCGGTCCAGCATGGACATGGCGTCATGGCGCTCCAGATAGGTGGTATCCGGCAGCACCAGGTCGGCAAAGGCCACCGTCTCGGACTGGAAGGCGTCGGCGACGATGAGGAAGGGAATCCTGTACTCGCCGTTCTCGTCCCGGTCCACCAGCATCTCGCGAATCTTGCTGGTATTCATGGAGGAGTTCCAAGCCATGTTGGCCATGAAGATCAGCAGCGTATCGATTTTATACGGATCGCCCCGCCAGGCGTTGGTGATGGCATTGTGCATCAGACCATGTACCGATAACGGATATTCCCAGGAAAAGGCCTTGTCCAGGCGCACCGCTTCACCATCCTCATCCACGAACAGGTCGTTGGGATCCGCCGGCCAGCCCAGGGGCATGCCGTTCAGGGGCGTCTCCGGCTGCACGTCCTCCGGCCCCTTGGGGGGCTTGGGACAGGGTGGAATGGGTCGCGGAAACGGCGCCTTGTGGCGGAAACCACCGGGGCGGTCGATGGTGCCCAGCAGGGTCATCAATATACCCAGGGCGCGAATGCTGTGAAAACCGTTGGAATGGGCCGCCAGACCGCGCATGGAATGAAAAGCTACGGGGTTGCCTTTGACCGTATCGTGATCGTTGCCCCAGCAATCCGTCCATTGGATGGGCAGTTCGATCGCTGCCAGCCATGGAGAGCGAAGCGAAGGCTGGTAGACCCCAGTAGCCGCGAGGCCGCACTGTTTTCCCGGCGTGCCTTGCGCCAGAGGGAAAACAAAGTAGGCCTCTGAACGCGGCGT
>NZ_JBHNMF010000759.1:0-1424 GCF_048562965.1 Thiolapillus sp.
TCTTCCAGCGGATTCCAGACGGTTCCAGATGTATTGCATGTTACCGTCAGGCACAGCAGGCGTGGAATCGGGTCAATCGTTCGGCTGATGAAACAATCAATTATGCAGTTGTCATTCTGACAAGGCTTGCCTTCGTTCACCAGGTCACAGGTCGAACGAATACCATTTGTCAGGCACGTGTGGAATAGACAGGTGCCGGATATGTCGTCCGGCACGATATCAAGCAAATAACGAGACAGTGCCAGTAGAAAGTCGTCAATGTTGCTCCAGTAACTTTTAATCTTTTTGTATTGGCTTCGGCATCCACAATACCGTATGGAGTCCAGGAGTACCTGGCGTGGCGAATTATGCGGCAGCTTGCGTTTACAGACCATGGTTTATGCCGCCGTTTCAGGTTGTTCTTCAACAAGGATAGGAATCCACCCTTTGATCAGGCGCCCCTCCGGAACTCGCATGACGTAATGTAGGTTGGGCAGTTGCCCAAGAAGCGCCGCCGGGAAAAGCTCCGACTCTTCTGCGGTAGTACGCTCACCATAAGAGTTTGAATGCAGAATAGGTGCTTCGCCATCGGTGTTCATCCCGGTATTTATCTGCCGGGTGGTGATTCTCGTCTTATGCAATGTTTCGGCGATATATTCCTGGGTGGGGCCATCCAGTAGGCGTAATGCGATAATAGTGTTGATGTTGGCCAGGATTTGTCGGGCTTTGTCCTCGGAGCCCAAGCGGGCAGAAAAGTCAGAAAGCGTCTGAGTACAAACAACCACATTGAAGCCGGCGCCCCGGGACTTGTTGAGCAGTTGAATGAAAGCGCTTTCATCAACGACTTCGGCGGCCTCATCTACAAAGACCCAAACCCGGCGCTTTTTTCCGGAATCAAAGTTGTACCGATGGCCGGCCACGCTGGTCAACTCGGACAAGAACAGGCTGCCGATAGCACTGCCGGTCATTCCGTCACTGAGGCTGTCCAGGCCGATGTAGCAGACCTGATTTCGGTTAATGAGCGAGGACAGGTTTCCTATTTCTCTTGGGTCATCGGATTCCGGAACAGGTGAAAGCAGCTCACCCATGTGAGAGGACGTCAGGATATTGAGCACAGGAAGCAATGAAGCTATCATCTTTTGCAAGTGGTCCCGCTCGTGATCCGACATGGCGATAAGGCCGTCGATAGCAATAAGAGGGTGTTCCTTGCCGATGTTTTCACGGTAATACCGGGTGTAGGCTTTGACGCGGCCGACCACGGAGGAAGCGTTATTCTCATAACGCTGGATTTTTTCAGATTCCTGCCAATCGCTACCCAGGTGTTCAGCGAAGTATATCTCGAACACTTCGAGCAGAAGGTCTTCGACACCACCTTCCAGGCACCGGCGGATTTTCAACAGGGTAGGCTCCATACGGGCGGCCAGCATGCCCTGAATCACCTTATC
>NZ_JBHNMF010000760.1:0-1423 GCF_048562965.1 Thiolapillus sp.
ACCACGGAGTTGCCGAACTGTCTGTACGCCTGTGTATCGGATACCGGGATGACAAAATCATCAGGATACCCCATGAGTCGTGCACATTCCCTTGGAGTAAGGCGCCGGGGATTTCTTCCCGGACCTCTGGAAACAAGAATCTCCGAACCGTCCTTGTGATAACGGGCAGACAATGTACGGGTCGTATCCTTTCGGGTTACAAGACCGAAGCCGAACCCGTTGCCTTTTGCCTTGTGCTTGGCCGCATAATTCTGAAGATAAACCCAGAGATTATCACTCAGTGTATACTTAGCCGCCGCCATTCCTTTCTTCTCGTCGTAGTATCCTTTTCCGGCATCATGCTCTGATATCTTCTCCCCTTTGCGATGAAGGATATCCCCGAGCAGTACTGCATCGGGTTCCGGACGCCTGAAGGAATCCCAGGAAAATGTCGTTTCCTCCCGAAACCCGACCAGATAGAGTCTTTCCCTGTGCTGAGGGACAAAGCCCTTGGCATCAATTACCTTCGGATAAACACGATAGCCAAGATCATTTTCCAGAACATCCATGATCACACGGAAGGTATTCCCGCTGTCATGACGCTCCAGGTTCTTCACATTTTCCAGAAGAAATGCCACAGGCTGCTTTTCCCTGATGATTTTTGCAACATCAAAAAACAGTGTTCCCTGAGCCTCACATGCGAACCCATGAGCCACACCCAGAGAGTTTTTCTTGGAAACTCCGGCTATTGAAAAAGGCTGACATGGAAAGCCTGCAAGCAACACATCATGGTCAGGAACCGTCTTAGGCACTATTTCCGTAATGTTCCCTGCAAGATCATGATCCATGGAAAAGTTTTCCCGATACGTCTGCTGCGCATACTTATTCCATTCACTTGTCCAGATACATTTCCCGCCAATAGATTCGAAGCCCTTCCTGATTCCGCCTATACCTGCAAACAGGTCTATAAAAGTGAAATCCACATCCTTATTTTCATTGATGTTCTTTTCCTTAACTGGAATTAACAGTTCCCTCAGGGCAGCACCGTATGCCGGTTTGATCACGGTATCACTTCGCTCCCATCTGCGCACTGTCCGTGGTCCAACACAGCAATGTTCAGCTATCTGCTTTTGTGAAAAGTACTGACGGGCTTTATCAAATAACCCCTGAATTTCTTCCTGCGTCACAATACCCTCCACGGGAAAAATAGCGGACATTTTGTCAAATTCTATGCCCAGATAGCATATCAGGCAAGCGCGGATTCAACTCACAAGTGAAATGGCTGGAGGGGATGGAGCGAAAGCGTAACCAGGAACAGCCCGCCCCGAAAGGAAATGCACTATAAGTTATTGAAATTCTCTGTGATCTTGACTTTATCCTCAACCACAAAAAGCCCAGGTTCATCAATTATTAACATTGACATAAAAAGGAGCCTCCCCCCATA
>NZ_JBHNMF010000761.1:0-1423 GCF_048562965.1 Thiolapillus sp.
AAACACGAGAATCTCTTCTCTTGGCGAGTACCTTGGCACGAGAAATGGGCTATCGGGCTATCTTGGTCACGTCCCGGCGCCCAAAAACGCCGGAACCAGGGGATCGGTGAGCGATGCGGGTTAGGAAGGGGGCGGCGTACCGGTACCGCTGGGTAAATGGCTGGAAGACGACCTGGTGCTGGCTGCCGGTGAAGTGTCCGGGAATGTTGCGCGGCGTGCCTCTTCTGTACTGGGCATGCCAGAGACCACCTACCGCCGCCGCCTGGAGAAGGTGAAGCGGGAACAGGAGGCAGGGCTGACGATGCGCAATACGGAATGGAACGCAGTGCCGGACATTCTTTCCCGGCTGGTCACCGAAAACCGGGATGCGCCGAAACAGAAAAAACTGTTTGATGAAGTCCGTGGTCTGCTGCTGGACGAAGTGATGACACTGGTGCCGCAGAATGCTTCCCTGGGGGCAGCGCTCATGGGAATAACCGTTCTCACCTACCGGCGCTGGACGGCTTCATATCAGCAGGAAGCGGTATGAACGGTTTCCTGTCAGGTTGCAAAGAAGCTGCGCCAGCTGCAGCCTGGGCAAACTGTGCTGTTTTACCGGTTGTTTTTGCTGTCCGGCAGTACAATGGGTACCAAAGACAAAGGGACTGTAACCACCGCAACCGGCCGCGTGCTCAATTTTGATATGAACGGTTTTCAGGCAGAAAAGGAATGTTTTCGCCGGGTTCACCGGCTCGGGGCGGCGTGTGAATGTCCGGGTGTGCGACCGGTCAGGTCAGGCACCGGGTTCATCATGTCTTTGTTCATGCTTTGCCTTCTGCTTCTCGGCACCGTATCCGATGCGGGCGCAAGCACGGTGCAGCAAGATCCGGCAGCATCTTCCCTGGAACCGCGCAACCTGCAGTTTTCCCGTATTTCACAGCGTGAGGGTCTGTCTCAGAACTCGGTCAATGCCATCGCCCAGGACAGGCGGGGCTATATCTGGATAGGCACACAGGAAGGACTCAACCGTTTCGATGGCAATGAGATGGCTGTCTTCGAGCATGATCCGTTCGATGCCGCTTCCCTGTCTTCCGACTGGGTGTGGGCATTGCTGGTAGACCGCGGAGGCGATCTGTGGGTAGGTACGGACGGCGGTGGTTTGAATCGTCATGATCCGGAAAAGAACGGCTTCGTCCGCTATCAGCATGAGGATGGCAACCCCGACAGCCTTGGCGGCAACCGGGTCAGAACCATCATTCAGGACAGCAAGGGGAATTACTGGATCGGCATGGACGGCAGTGGTGTGGATCGCTTTGATGCCGAAACGTAACTACTCACCCCTATCAGCATAGAGCTGTCCCGAAAAGGCCATTTGAATGGCGACCAGCGGATTGTATCCCTGATTTGCCATGGTCTGCAGGTAACTGGAGATGCGGCAATAGGC
>NZ_JBHNMF010000762.1:0-1417 GCF_048562965.1 Thiolapillus sp.
CATCGTCCGAGGGCACTTCCATTGCACTGTCGAAGGACACATGGAGCTCACCCTCATTCGCAGTATTTGAAGTGTCGTAGGTGCAGCTGATGCTGTTGTAGTAGGTATCCGTGTTCACCGCTTTGATGCTGTCGTTGCTGGACAGGGTGAGGGGGATAACCTTCGCACCTTTGCTGGTGTCTACGGTGAACGTCTTGGAGTAGGTGTTCTTGGCATAAGCGCACACGGTGACGTCGGTACCTTTTGGCACGACGAAACCCACGCGCTCTGCACTCGCCTCATACAGGTACTTGGTATAGGGCGCAAGGGAACCCATGGCGTAGAAACTGGTATCCGTTTTGTTGGATACCAGTGTCACGCACACGCCGTCTGCTGATTCAACTTTACCGGTGTACTTACCGCCGTTGGTGAGGGTGATATTGCCCTGTGTCCGAATGCCTTTGACTTTTGTTCCTTCCTTCAGCAGCTCATTATCAATGGTAATGCCCCATGAACCCAGGTCGATAGTATCACCCGCCACATTGGTAAAATCAGGTCTTGCAATGTAGTCCTTTGTGTACAGCAGGTACTGGATCCTGTCGTAGACGTCGCCCCATGTGGTTTCCGTGAGCGCACCCCCGGTTGTGCCTGAGGCTGTAATAGCTATCGTCGTAGTGGCAAAGTCCAGACTGATATGGGACAGGCCTGCTGCATTTGCAGATGTACCGGTGGTGGGCACCTTCTCCACTGTGAGCTGCTTCTCCAGCGTCTTGATCCCTGCGAGTGCGCAGGATGTGGCAAGCTTTTTATAGCCATATTTACCGGTGTAGAGGGTATGAGTTTCAGAGCCCTTCAGTGTACCCGATACGTAGGTGTCAAAGCTGGTGTCTGCATCAGCGGTATTGTCATTTGCGCAGACACCCAGCAGCACAGAGACGGTACAGCTCGTGTTTCCGGCACCAGCCGTCTCGCGCTGTTTTATTCCGGTGAAATAGGTGTAATCGCTGGTAGTCCGGAACGGACGGACACCTGTCTTATACACGCCTGTATATTCCCAGCCTACTACGATATCATCAACCGCAGTAACACCTTCCTGAAGTGTGATAGCTACCTGTCGGACCACATTGACGACGCCGTGATAGGTTTCCCCGGATCTCCGTATCCGTCTGACCCGCAGGTCAAGGCCCTGTTCGCAGTTGATGACATTCAGAACGGCACCGTAAGCGATAGACACGGTGGGGTTGCCCGTGAACGTAGGCGATAGGGCTGAAGTGTCGTAGTCGTTGAGCTCTATGACTATGGGTCCTACGGGGGGTGTGGAATTTGTTGTCAGCTCGGGTCCATCCGCGCCGAAGATTAAGGCATTAAACAGCACGGGGTCCTGGTTGAGTACGAGCGCCATACCCAGATAGGTGTTCTTCGCCTGCGTATCTATCTT
>NZ_JBHNMF010000763.1:0-1417 GCF_048562965.1 Thiolapillus sp.
GATCGGTCGTTGTTGGTGCCGACACTCGATCGTGCAGATGCAGCATTCTTCGATCGATGACGAAAGGAACGACGGCATTGTTGGATCTGGTGACGTTCTTGGTCGCGGATGTACACCCTGATGAGACTCGCAAGCTCGCATCGCTCATCCGTGAGAAAGGCGGGAAAGGAGCCGCAGGTATCCGCCCCGACTGGGTCATGACTCCGGGATTCAAAGAACGTCTTGGGCAGTTGTCGGATCTCTGGCAATCGACGGAGATCGGTGCGGACGAGCTCGCCGGCATACTCGTTGGTGCGAGTCATGCCTATCATCTATCATCGAGCCAGGGCAGAACGATCCATCGAGTTGGTATGGACGGGGCCGTCTACCGAACTGGTGGCTACCAGGCGGACCGAACAGGTGTTGATCCAACTCATCGGCGCAGCGAGCAAACGAATCTTCATCACCAGTTTCGTTGCATACAGACCCAAAGCCATCGTCACAGCATTGGCCAAGGCCATCGAGCGCGGAGTGGATGTCTCCATCTTGCTGGAGTCCAGTGATGCGCATGGGGGAAGTCTTTCATCGGATCTCATAGGCAAAATGAAGGACTCTTTGCCTGAGGCCAGGTTCTATTTTTGGAAAAAATAGGAAGGCGAATTCTCCGGAGGAAAGGTACACGCCAAAGTCGCAGTTTCCGATGCCAGTACTTGTTTCATCTCCAGCGCCAATCTGACTGGTCATGCCATGGACAAGAACATGGAAGCGGGGGTGTTGATAAAAGGGGGCCATCTTCCTGAGCAAGTAGAAAACCATCTGGATGCCCTGGTGGCCACTGGCGTCATAGATCTGGTTCAGTGATCTACTCGTGATGTGAAATTGTCGCGAATATCGCAGGTATTCTACGGCTCGATATGATATTGATCACGGCGGGTCTATTGCCTACATACGGTTGCGCTCCTACATGTAACGACACCGTATTTGTAGCTATTGCTCTTTATCCTCGGTAAGGATTTCAATATCTGCACTTTCAGCTAGTTTTTTCATAGAGAGAATCGATTTGCTCAGGGCAACAGCCAACTCGTTCATATTGTCGGGGTTGATGGGTAGGTTTTTTTCATACCAGACCTGATCTTCCTGCGTTTTCCAATTCCAGTCTGAGAATTCACTGGGGGTTGGGAGATCATCCATCTTTCCACGTATTTCCTTGAATCTGTTCTTACGTGGGTTGCTGTTGTATAGGCCAATGCATACCTTTACTTGATTACTCACCAATTTCAGCTATCTCGATTAATCAATAATCGACGTAAAAACAATAGGTTGCACTGGTTGTTTCATCGTGTAGCTTCTTTACATTGCCAAATTTGGCCAAAATCAACCTTGGTTTGCATCATAGTAAGAATCCAGGTTTGCCTATGTCGGAGGGGTTGGACGCGAC
>NZ_JBHNMF010000764.1:0-1416 GCF_048562965.1 Thiolapillus sp.
GAAGATTATCAGCGATCTGGTGCAGGAAGTGGTTGCGCGCACAGTGACACCAGGAGATGTTACCCGCTGGGTGCGGCAACGCCGTCAGGGGCACTGGTATGCGCAGTACCTGGATCTGTACCAGGCCATCGATTATGCCTCGCAGTTTATCCATGGTCTGGCTGAAGCAACGCTGGAAATGGATTCCCTGGCAGAGGGTATCCAGCGTTATGCACAGAGTTGGTATCGGCTGGATCTTCATTATCGCAAGTTCGTCTTTCACATACGATCAGCGGGCCAGGCGGCCCTGACTTCTGAGCTGGCCAGGCAGATCAATGATCTGTATTCAAACAACTATTTGCTGACATTGAATGATCGCTGGCAGACTCAGGTGGATGCAGCGAAGAAATGGGCAGCCAGCCCTGTCAGGCTGCAGCGGGAATTTTTCAGTGCTTGGGTGCAGCCTTTTCTGAGCAGGAACAAGAAAGTGTTTGTCATTATTTCTGACGCCTTGCGGTATGAAATTGGTGATGAGTTGCTCAGCCGGATACGCAAGGAGGATCGTTTCGATGCCAAACTGGAGCCTGTCCTTTCCATGTTGCCCAGCTATACCCAGCTGGGAATGGCGGCTTTGCTGCCCAACCAGGAGTTGGAGATACAGGACGATGGCAAAGCAACGGCCTATATCGATGGCAAGAGTTCCACGGGCACCAGTAACCGCGACAAGATTCTGAAAAGCGGCTGTGGTTGCCGGAGTGTGGCATTACAGTCCAGAGATTTTCTGCAAATGAACCGGGAAGAATGCCGTTCACTGATTCGTGAACATGATGTGTTCTATATCTATCAGAACATCATCGACAAGACGGGCGATGCCAGTGACAGTGAAGAGCGGGCATTTCTGGCTGTGGAGGAAACCCTGGAAGAGCTGGTAAAGCTGCTCAAGAAACTGGCGGGTAACAACGCCAATAATATGCTGCTGACAGCAGACCATGGGTTTATCTATCAGGATCATGCGCTGGATGAGAGTGAGTTTGTTGAAATATTCGCCAAGGGGAAGGATGTTTCCTATCTGAATCGCCGTTTCGTGCTGGGACATCATTTGGGTAAGCAGAAAGGTATGCGTGCTTTCGAGCCGGAAGCGTTGGGGCTGTCCGGGGATATGGAGGTGTTGATACCAAAATCCATCAACCGCCTGCGTGTAAAAGGCGCGGGTAGCCGCTTTGTGCATGGCGGGGCGTCGTTACAGGAAGTGGTGGTACCGGTCCTGCAAATCCACAAGAAACGCAAGAGCGATGTCAGGGCCGTCGATATTGATGTGCTGCGCGGAGGCGTGTCAACCATTACCTCGGGCCAGTTGTCCGTGGCTTTCTATCAGGCAGAGCCCGTTACCGACAAGGTGCAGCCAAGAACCTTGCGGGTAGGTATCTATAACCAGTC
>NZ_JBHNMF010000765.1:0-1416 GCF_048562965.1 Thiolapillus sp.
GAGGCGTTGAAGATGCGACTGGCACGGATTCCCGGGGAGAAGGAGCGGGAGATTCAGGCCATCGAACACCGTTACCTGGACTTCACCGATCGCACCTTTCCCGTGGCCGTGATCTTTCTGCCGCCCGAATCCACAGTAGGAGAGGGTTGAGCCATGACCAAACAGACCAGACACCACGAATGGCTGTCCCTGATTGACGTATCCGGTCCTTTCCTTGCCGCCCCAGTGTTGGAGAAGGTATTTCCCCAGGGGCTAGAGAGTGTCGATCCACTGAAGAGACGCCATCTGCGACAGGCCTACGATGAATGGCGTGAGGCACTGGATCTCGAGGATCCTCGCCTGGTCGACATCCATCAGGCATGGGGCGAACTGGTACTGACCGAAGGCTTGGATCTGAACGACGAAGAGGGCGATACACTGAGATCCGGTGACCGTCTACCGGATGGTCTGAGCTATCGACATCCCGAATCCAGCGTCACGCTGAACCCCGCCTATGTTGTCGTGGACGATCAGCACGAAGACAAACCTCTGATGCTCGTCGCCGTCCATGGTCCCGAGGTGGATCTCGACAGCACCATCGAAGGCGATGGTTGGGCCACCAGCCCAGCAGAACGTATGGTCCAACTCTATCGTGCCACCGAGACCCGTCTGGGGTTGGTGACCAATGGCGAACGCTGGATGTTGGTCGATGCCCCCGTGGGGGCAGTGACGACCTTCGCCAGTTGGTACGCCCGCCTGTGGTCGCAGGAGCCCATGACTCTGCAGGCCTTCGTCACCCTGCTGGGCATCAATCGTTTCTTCGATGCCAAGGATCGACGACTGTCTGCCTTGTTGGACGATTCGCTGCAGCACCAGGACGAAGTCACCGATGCCCTGGGCAAGCAGGTGCAGCGGGCCGTGGATGTATTGATCCAATCTCTGAATCGGGCCAATCACGACCGTAATCAAGAACTCCTGAAAGGCATACCGCCGGGTGAGCTCTACGAGGCGGCGCTCACGGTGATGATGCGTCTGGTGTTCCTGTTGAATGCCGAAGAGCGCGAATTGATGGACGTGGTCAAGGACGAGCGTTTCCAAACCTACTACGCCGTTTCCTCCCTGCGAATCCAGCTTCGGGAACAGGCAGGACTACACTCCGAGGAGCTCCTCTCGCACCGGCGGGACGCCTGGTCGCGTCTGCTGGCCATCTTCCGGGCCATCTACGGTGGCATCGAACACGAGGCACTGCGTATGCCCGCGCTGGGTGGCTCCCTGTTTGACCCCGATCGATTCCCTTTCCTAGAAGGCCGAATCAAAGGCACGAGCTGGCGGACGGACGAAGCCAGACCCCTGCCCATCGACAACCGCACCGCATTGCTGTTGCTTGATGCCATCCAAATGTTCCAGGGGCGAACTCTCTCCTACAGAGCATTGGAC
>NZ_JBHNMF010000766.1:0-1407 GCF_048562965.1 Thiolapillus sp.
TCGAAGGGGGTGCAGGTACTTTCAGGAAATAATCATGAATTATCCTTTCAAAACAATATGTTGCATTATATCCTCGCCCTGCCATTTATGCAATTTGGAATATGACAAAGTAGAATTAAGAAGGTGATAGGCTGCTGAAACGACTACCGCGCGCTGCTCGGGATTCTCGATCCTCCATTCGGGCGGATCCTCTCCTTCATCACTCCGCTTGAATGCGAGCGCCACTGCCTGGACAAATATCTCAGGCGATTGCACGATCTGGCTCTCGAGATTGGGAATTCCGTGCTTGCTGTGATCAAGGGCAACGATGAAGAGGAACTCAAACTGAGCCATTTCATAGGGAGTGACGCCAACACGGCCATCAAGCGAATCCAGTGCCTTGGATATATAATACAAGCGTGTCTTCGGCCTCGTGATAGATTTTGGGACATCCCAGTCCCCAAAATCGACTCGGCCTTTGACAACCTATTGGTGCCCCAGACGTCCTGGTCACCAAGCACTACGCAACAACTTCGCAAGCTCGTTGCTGCTCCGTACTTGCCTCCCAATGACTGGACGCCGCGTTTGGATGCCTACTTTGCTTCCCCTCTGGCGCTATGCGCACGACGGGTAAGCAGTGCGGCCTCGCGGCTACTGGGGTCTACCAGCCTTCGCTTCGCTCTCCATGGCTGGCAGCGAGGGTCTAGCCTGACCTGTCCTGCTGGTTCGGTATTGACCGTTGCAATGTCATGCAGCAGCCGCTTGAAGCGTGATGTCTCAATGTCTTTGAAATTCATGCAGACGACATGGAAAGCCGCGCGCGGCCGGTGGGCTTCAAGCAGACAGTCGATCAGTTCATTGAGCTCGGCGGGCGTCTGCTCCTTCCAATACGGGACTACGTCCTTCCAGTACCCAGTGCGGATATCTTCACTAGAATCATCCAGAAGACGCCAAGTAGATGCGTTGAAAGGAGCACATACAAATAACCTTTTAGATTCTTCGACAGACAGTTTTTTGGCGACCATGTTAATCACTTCGGCGCACACATCATCCCCAATTGCCGAAAGAAAGCCCCGCAGGCACCACTCCGCCTTACTCTGAAGCTCTCCATCAAGGGAAAGACAGCGCTGAATGAAATCAGACTGCGAGCAAACGTCGGTAACACAAGATGCGGTATAACGGCCGATGAGGTCGGTAGCACCGCTGGGGGCAAGCAAACCCTTAACCCCCTCGAAACCACGCTCGTCCCATATCTCGGTTATCGCTTCGCACCGCAGCTTGTCGATACGCTCACCTGCCTTCTGATAATTATGGCTCTTCCCCTGATTGAGTGGGCGCCCATCATCTAGTAATCCCATCAGGGTAAAGATCCAACCCGCCGAGATGGAAGTAAATGGCATTGGCAAACCGCTCTTTATTGCGGAAGCC
>NZ_JBHNMF010000767.1:0-1402 GCF_048562965.1 Thiolapillus sp.
GTTGAATTTTAAGTTGAATCAGACCTCCGCCTCGGGGCGGCAGGGACAGCTGCAGTTTGAGCGGGGCAATATCGATACACCGGCTTTCATGCCCGTGGGTACTTACGGCACGGTCAAGGCCATGACGCCGGAAGAACTGGAAGGCATGGGTGCCCAGATCATTCTCGGCAATACTTTCCATCTGTGGCTGCGCCCGGGAACCGGGGTCATCAGGGCTCACGGCGATCTGCATGATTTCACCCACTGGCAGCGGCCCATCCTTACCGACTCCGGCGGCTTCCAGGTCTATAGCCTGGGGGAGATGCGCAAGATCACCGAAGAGGGCGTGCATTTCCGCTCCCCCGTGAACGGGGCCAGGGTGTTTATGGGGCCGGAAGAGTCCATGGCCATTCAGCGGGAGCTGGGGTCGGATATCGTGATGATCTTCGACGAATGCACGCCTTATCCCGCCACAGAAGATGAAGCGCGCATTTCCATGGAGCTGTCCCTGCGCTGGGCCATGCGCAGCAAAGAAGCCCACGGCGATAATCCGGCAGCGCTGTTTGGTATCGTTCAGGGAGGGATCTACACCGACCTGCGTCAGCGTTCACTGGACGGACTGATGGAGATCGGCTTCGACGGCTATGCCGTGGGTGGACTGTCTGTCGGCGAGCCGCCGGAAGACCGCTGGCGGGTGCTGGACTACCTTGCCGGCAGGCTACCGGCGGACAAACCCCGCTATCTCATGGGCGTGGGTACGCCAGAAGATATCGTCGAAGCGGTCAGCCGGGGCATCGACATGTTCGATTGTGTCATGCCCACACGCAACGCCCGCAACGGCCATCTGTTCATCCATGAAGGCGTGGTGCGCATCCGCAATGCCTGCCATGCCATGGATACCGGTCCGGTCGATCCTCACTGCGACTGTTATACCTGCACCAACTACAGCCGCGCCTACCTGAGGCATCTTCAGCGCTGCAATGAAATACTGGGCGCGCGCCTGAATACCATCCATAATCTGTACTATTATCAGAAACTCATGGCGGATCTGCGCGAGGCCATTACTGCCGACAGGCTGGCCGCTTTCCGCGAAGATTTCTACACGGCCAAGGGGTTGCCCGTTCCCGCCCTGCAAGGAGAAAGTGCATGACACAAGACTTCAACGATTCACCCGAACCCGGCTGGGGCATGGCGGCCAGTCTCAAGATCATTGTCGCCATCGTGGTGATGATCATCGCCGGGGCGGCAATTCTGTATGTACTGGACATGCTTTCCCTGGACTTGCTCAAGACCATCGCCATTAAGACGGCCCTGGTAGGCGGCGTACTGGTACTGGCCGGCCTGGTACTGGGATTGCTGGCGCGAAGTAAAAACTGAGTTTATCTTGATAGTGCCTCCTTCAGCGCCTATGTTTAATATATAG
>NZ_JBHNMF010000768.1:0-1402 GCF_048562965.1 Thiolapillus sp.
CGATCCTTTATGTCTGCCGCGACCCAATCCAGTAGATCAGGATGCGCGTCCAGCAACTTGGACATGGCTTTGAGTTCACGCCCGATGTCGTGCTCTGGATAAATTTCGAATATACTGGGTGGGATGGTGCGTTTTTCTCGCATTGTCAGCTCCTGGTTTGTTGGTTATTTCCTTTATAGTCAATTGCTTAGCTATAAATTATACCCAGCTCACCAGGAATTTCCCAGCAACTTCTCGATGTTTTTTTACGTTAATTCAATAGGTTGGCATTTTTGGATGGACACTATGTAGGCCTATCTGACACCTGCCGGGCACAAATTGATGGATGAAATTTTGACGATAAAAGAAGTTGCGGAATACCTAAAGGTCAATGAACGTACAGTCTATCGACTTGCCTCCGGGAAAAAGATACCTGCCTTCAAAGTCGGAAATGCATGGCGATTTCGGAAGGACGATGTCGACCAATGGATCAAAGATCAATCAAATCAAGGGACTGAGGCGGATTAGCGTGATAACGAACCACCAAGCCAAATACTACGCCCACGAGCTGACTCGCCAGGCTGCCGGGGATGATATCGACCGTATCTCAACATCGCTTTTCGATGCCAGCGTTGATCTCAACCCCCATCAGATCGAGGCAGCCCTGTTCGCCTTGCGCTCTCCCCTCTCCAAAGGAGTTGTTCTGGCCGATGAAGTGGGCCTCGGCAAAACCATCGAGGCCGGATTGGTGCTCTGCCAATACTGGGCCGAACGCAAACGACATATTCTGGTGATCTCTCCTGCATCTCTGCGCCGGCAATGGGCGGCTGAACTCATTGAAAAATTCAATTTACCCACCGAAATACTGGATGCCAGAGCGGTACGGCAACGGAAGAAAGATGGAATCTATAATCCTTTCCGGCAGAACAAGGTCATCATTCTTTCCTATCACTATGCCAGCCGAATGGAGGATGAACTGCGAGCCATACCCTGGAACCTGGTGGTATTCGATGAAGCGCATAAATTGCGCAATGCGCACCAGAAAAGTAATCGCATGGGCAAAGCATTAAGACGTGCGCTCGATGGTCGTCAGAAACTGTTACTTACCGCGACGCCAATACAAAATAGCCTCATGGAATTGTACGGCTTGTCCACGTTGATTGATGAGCACATCTTTGGTGACGACAAGGCGTTCCGCAAGCAATACCTTCACAATGGCACCAACCTTGAGGAGCTTCGGGAGCGCCTGAAAGGTTTTATCAAGCGAACCTTGCGGCGTGATGTTGTGGAATATGTTCGCTATACCGAAAGGCGAACCTTTACCCAACCCTTTACACCCGGAGACGACGAGCAGCGCCTCTATGACGGCATTTCCGCGTTCATGCTTCGCGAAGAATCCTATGCCTTGCCGAAGCGTCAGCGC
>NZ_JBHNMF010000769.1:0-1401 GCF_048562965.1 Thiolapillus sp.
CATAAGACTTGATCTGTTGCACCCATTTGGGTGACTTGATTGCCCACCAATTTCAGTCATCCCGATTAATCAGTAATTGACGTAAAAACAATGGGTTGCACTGGTTGTTTCATCAAGCGTGTCTTCGGCCTCATGATAGATTTTGGGACATCCCAGTCCCCAAAATCGACTCGGCCTTTGACAACCTATTTGTGCCCCATCCGTCCTGGTCACCCAGCACTGCGCAACAACTTCGCAAGCTCGTTGCTGCTCCGTACTTGGCTCCCATATGACTGGACGCCGCGTTCGGAGGCCTACTTTGTTTTCCCTCTGGCGCAAGGCACGCCGGGAAAACAGTGCGGCCTCGCGGCTACTGGGGTCTACCAGCCTTCGCTTCGCTCTCCATGGCTGGCAGCGCGTGTAGCCTCTTTACATTGCCAAATTTGCTCAAAAGTCGTATCTATAACCATACAAAACTGGGGTCAACTATGCGAAAGCAGAGAAGCTCTCTAAGCGCCAAAACGAACCGGAAGGATCCGGGATCCTGGGGCGAGCACCGATGGCATTCGGAGAATGTCCAGGTATTCCCCCTGAAAAGGGACGATTTCAAGAATGTTCAGAAGATTGTTGATGAATTTGTTCTTCCGGGCCATCTGCCTGCATCGCCCATGCTTACGCAGCAAGACACGATTGTTACGATTGGATCGTGTTTTGCAGATGATCTTCGCAAGGCATTGATTCAAAGGAAGTATCAGGCGGACATCTTCTGGGTCCCCTCGGGGCTGAACAACACCTTTGCATTGCGGGATTTCGTATCCTGGTGTATATCGGGCGCGCAGACTGAACAGGCCTATCGCTATGATCGGGATTCATCGGGGGAGATCAACGAATGGATGCCGGAGGAGGAGCAGGAGTACTACGCCGATCACTTCAAGAAAGCAGGCGCGATTGTGTTTACCATAGGGCTCGCGGAGGTCTGGGAGGATCAGGAAGCCGGGACGGTTTTCTGGCGTGGGGTTCCTGATCGGATTTTTGATGAAGATAAGCATGTTTTCCGCTTGTCCACCGTAGACGAGAATCAGCGGAATATCGATAAAGTCATCGAGTACATCCGCAGAGTGAACCCGCATGCCCCCATCGTGCTCACGCTTTCGCCCGTACCGTTGAAAGCGACTTTCCGCCCCATTTCCTGCATGACTGCGGACTGTGTTTCGAAATCGGTGTTGCGCGTTGCGCTGGATCAGGTGATGCAGGCCGGGCATCCGGATGTCTACTACTGGCCGTCCTTTGAGATTGTCAAATGGCTGGGATGCCATATACCCGTGCAGGCTTACGGCTACGAGGATGGACACTCGCGGCATGTCTCCCGTTTCCTCGTGGATGGCATTATCACCAGCTTTTTGTCCCGGTTCTTTCAGCCGA
>NZ_JBHNMF010000770.1:0-1398 GCF_048562965.1 Thiolapillus sp.
GTTACACCTGCACGCTCCCCCTGGTCGGCTTTGCCTGACTCAATCTGTTTGTTACGTGCTTGCTCTCGATTTCCCCAGAAGGCTTTTACCGCTTCTTTGGCTTTCGCATCATAATTCGATAAATCAATCGCCACCTTGTCCTCGCCCTCTAATTCCGTAAACCATTGCCGCCAAGCGCCGCGCGCTCTTCTTTGTCCAGATCGTATAACCGATATACAGCTTCATTACCCATTGCCGTATCGCCACTTAATGCCGCCTCACGCAGTTGCTTACGCAAATCAACAGGAACATCGTTCCAGTAAGGCACCCTGATCCTGCGCAAGTATTGTGCCTGAAACCGCAAGAACCCACCGCGCATTTTTGTGGAGTATATCGAAACAAACAGGCGGGCAATGCCTGACATCAATACCGCCTGCAACGCACACAAATCCCACTCGCTTGCGGTGATGAAATAGAGATTGTGGTGAGGATAGAGCTCTCCCGGTTCGTACACGATATGGGCATCGCCCTTTATATCCGGAATCAGGAGTTTTTCCTGTGCGGCCAAATCAGGATAAATCCGGTCGATAGTGCGGTACCAACGCGCTGGCGATCTCTTGGCAACGTGCCTATGGGCAATTATCTCCCTGCGATCTTCAAGATAGGTTTTGAGTTTTGGGTAGTCTTCGAGATCAACAAGTCCGCCATCCTTTGCGAAGGGATTTATAACCCCATCTCCACGCCATTCAACCTTTCCGCCATGAATGTCACATGTACGTACGAGAGGGAGTTTCCGGTCAAGCTCAACATCCAACTCACCATAAGGACCAATGAATGCCTTATCCGATCCCGTCGCAACACCAATTCCGACCTTGCAACCGACGTCTTCCAACACAGGGAAAGTGCGTTCAAGGCGGCGCATTATTGTGAGTTGCTCAGATGGTTCCAGTATCCACGGATCAGCACCGGTGACTATTCCAGTGACTTCCTTGATTTGATTCTCCGATACCGGAAGTTTCTTGGCTCTAAATCGATTGGAGAGACTCGTCAATTTGTCCTTGTTGATCTCAGGCTTGTGGGCAACCCGGGTCTTCCCGGAGTTTTTACGTGAAATAATGGTGATAGCCGGATAAGCGACCACCTCGGAATGGAATGCATCCGTATCGACCATGTCTACATAGGCTTTGAGATGATAGCCATTTGACACCATGGCCCTGAGCGGACCGCCGTACTTGTTCTTCATCCAGCGATCGGAACAGATAAAGCCAAGCGTACCGCCCTTTGCCAACGATACCAGAGAGTGCTCAATAAAGGGAATATAGAGATCGGCACGATCATAGAGCGTAGTGAAGCGCCGTCTGTATTCAGCTACCAACACATCGGGAATGCGCTCCTGGCGCACATATGGCGGGTTCCCGA
>NZ_JBHNMF010000771.1:0-1397 GCF_048562965.1 Thiolapillus sp.
TAGTTCTCTAATAGAAGCAGCCAATAAATTGATTAATGAACACAACCAGATGGTTGCAAACATAACAACAGAACGATCTAAGTTAACCGCGCAAGTATGGAAGTTTGTTCTGGGAGAGCTCAAATCAGATCTCAGTTCTTATCAAGCGGAGCGTAATAGTCTGGACAAAGCGATAAAGTCCCTGACAGAACAAATCTCAACAGCTACAGAAGATAGTCGAAAGAAAGAACTTGAGATTCGCGAGCTGGAAAAACAGATGACAAGCGTTCAGCCAACCATTGATGGTATTAATGCGATTCTAACGTGTTTTGGATTTCAGGGCTTCTCTGTTGCGAAAACAGCCAATGGCTCAAATTATAAGCTGATCCGAGCAGATGGTTCAGAAGCGCATCAAACGCTCAGTGAAGGAGAAAGAACTTTTGTTACTTTCTTATACTTTTACCACCTTCTAAAAGGCAGTGATTCAGAAAGCGGTGTTACTAATGATCGTATCATTGTTTTTGATGACCCAGTATCAAGCCTGGATAGTGACATACTATTTATTGTTAGCAGTCTCATAAAAGAATTATTCGATGAAGTAAGGGCGGGAACCGGACACATCAAACAAGTATTTGTCCTTACGCACAATGTCTACTTTCACAAGGAGGTAACATTTAATCCGAATCGTCGCGGAGAGGCGATGAAAGAAGAGACCTTCTGGATAATCCGCAAACCATCTCTGGTAACCAAAGTTGAAAAACATCTATCAAATCCAATCAATACATCATATGAGCTATTATGGTCTGAAGTACGGAATCCTGATCGGTCCAATTTGACAATTCAGAATACATTACGTCGCATCCTTGAGAATTATTTCAAAATATTAGGTGGCGTCGATCCAGATGAAATTACCGGCAAGTTTGAAGGTAAAGAAAAGATGATATGCAAATCACTATTTTCATGGGTAAACGACGGTTCGCATTATGTACAGGATGATCTCTACGTAACAATAAATAGTTCAACTGTGGAAAGTTACCTGAAAGTGTTTCGCGCAATATTTGATAAACAAGGACACTTTGCACATTATGAGATGATGATGGGCGATGCACTTGTGGAGTCAGTACATGATTGAAGATGTGATAACGAGGATGAGGAGTCAATGAAATTCATACATGCAGCAGACATCCACCTCGATAGCGCTCTACATGGTCTAGAACGCTATGAAGGCGCTCCTGTTGACGAAATCCGCAGTGCCACCCGCCGCGCCTTCGATAATCTTATCGAATTAGCTATTGAGGAAGAGGTCGCTTTTATCTTGCTGGCGGGCGATCTGTATGACGGTGACTGGAAGGATTACAACACGGGGCTCTATTTCATGCAGCACATGGCAAGGCTATGTGATGCCGGTATCCGCGTGT
>NZ_JBHNMF010000772.1:0-1395 GCF_048562965.1 Thiolapillus sp.
GTATCAGGAACATCCACCTTGCCCAGATAGACACCCTCTCCATCGGGAGAGACGCGGGTCCTGCGCCAGGCCGCGCCAATCTCTTCCAGACGAAAATCCCGTGCGTGAGGATTCGTTGCCTGCCACAAGTAAACACGGTCGGGCGCGGGCTTTCCTGTTACCAGTCGAATAGTGCCATCATCCAGCACGGTCGAACTGAACTGGGGTGGTGGTTTCTCCTTGTTGACGTCATCCAGCCACAGCAATACCGATTCGAGCAGCCTGACCTGGCTATCAGTATCACCCTGTTTGTGATCGGTATTGAACGTATTGCGCAGCAGCTTTGGTTCCGGCAGCCGGTCATAATACAGAGACGCCGAGTCTGTGATGAAAAACTGATCGCCCATCGAATTGATAAGCAGTTTCGGCATGATATACCGATTACGGTAATAGTAGGGATCGATAATCCTGGACAGCTGCTTGCCCCGCACCGACTGCAGACGACAACCCAGGTCATAAGCCGCATACTCGCGCAGCGCCGGTGCATAAAAACCGTAGCTGTTCCAGTGACGATTGAATTGATTCTTGAGATTCAGCAAATCCGATGAAATGGGCATGATCGCCTTGACTCTGGGATCGACCGCCGCCGTCAGCCAGGCAGTCCAGCCACGTTTCGATCCTCCCAGCAGAATGAAATCATCGATGCGTATATCTTTCCTGGTCAGGAGATAGTCCTGAATGGCATCCATAGCCCGCACCACCGACTTGGTCATCGCAAGGTGAACCGGCCAGTTCTCATCCCCTGTTATCAGGTATTTGTCCATGCTGTACGCCAGAATCGCATCCTCGGTACGCCCATTGTCAGTTTCATCTGTAAAGTACAGCGGCTGATTGGGTACCTGTAGCACTGCGGCGACTACCGAGCCCAGGGCATTCGCAATCACGCCAATGGCATCCTCTCCTTCGGAAACCGGCTTTCCTCCATTGTGTCCCCCTTCGATCACCAGCACAGCCGTGTGCTTGCCATGGGAGCTCAGCAGTTTGGGAACGGTAATGATCAGTTCGTGCTCCCACACGGGTCGATCGACTTCACTGGCATCCCGCCACTGTTGGGAAAACAGTTTCAGGAAATAGGTCTTTTGGAGCAGCTGCTTATCAGCGCCGACATACTCCCATGAATAATGGCTGTCATCTGCTTTGACGTATCGATCCAATGCCGTTTCTTGAGCAACAACTGTGTCCGCAAACAACAGTACACAAGCGCAAATAAAGCCCGGAAGGTATTTCATCGTGGTTTACCCCTGTGTTCCTCGAAGCCTGACATGCTCAGAACCTGTATTCATGGGTCCGTATTTCTTCAAAATCAGATTGCTTTGCGATGAAAAACCGTCGCATGACATTTTGGGACAGGGAGAA
>NZ_JBHNMF010000773.1:0-1393 GCF_048562965.1 Thiolapillus sp.
AGTTGTTGCGTAGTGCTTGGTGACCAGGACGGCTGGGGCACGAATAGGTTGTCAAAGGCCGAGTCGATTTTGGGGACTGGGATGTCCCAAAATCTATCACGAGGTCGAAGACACGCTTGAATCATTCATCAATGGCGGATTGCTTACAGAGTCGTTGCTCATGGCTTTCCTGCATCGTCGAGCGCATTCTTGGCTTCTATCCAGCGTGACAGGTATTCGGTGCTTTTCATGGAATGGTGGCGCAACATGGCGCCGGTAAAGTTGTTCAGGCGGTGGCGTTTCAGGTCTGAGCGGATGTTCTCTATGTGATCCATCACGCCGTCTGCCAGCACCTGGCTGTTGTAGCATTTGCTGATGAGAGGGTGAATGCGCTGCCGGCAGTCCTGCCACAGGTCTTCGTTCTCATGGAGTGAGATGGCAGCACGTGCGATTTCTTCCGCGCCGCTGGCAATGCTGCCGGGCCAGGGAAGCCCGCCTGACATTCCCTCGGCGCCGATGTCCGTGGTGACGCTGGGGGTGCCTGCCAGCATGGCATCCAGCAGCTTTCCCTTGATGCCCGCGCCGAAGCGCAGTGGCGCCAGGCATACCCTTGCATCGGACAACACAGCATGCGCGTCGTCCGCCCAGCCCCTGATGCGGAAGCCTGTACGGGGGTTGTCCAGCGCCATGGCCTTTTTCGGCGGATAGGCGCCGTAGATATGCAGCTCGGTATCGGGCAGTACCTTGCGTATGAGCGGCCATACCTGCTGCAGATACAGGACCGCATCCCAGTTCGGCGGATGGCGGAAGTTGCCAATGATTGCAAAATGCCTGCGTCGGGAAAAAGCCTTGCCCGAAGGCGGCAGGTGCTTCAGATCCACCATGAAGGGGAGATGATGGAGCAGGACAGGATCGACCCTGAAGGTATCCTGCAACAGCCGCACTTCATGGTCGGAAATGATGAGAGAGAGATCACTGCGCAGGATGGCCGCGATCTCGCGCCTGGCCAGATCGCTGAACAGGTCTTCCCGCTGCAGCGGCCGGTTTTCCTTTAGTGCCTGCCAGCGGGCTTTTCTCAGGCACTGCAGGTCTTCCGTGTCCAGTATCCGCAAAGCATCCGGACAGGCCTGCTCCACCCGCCAGGCAAACTGCTCTTCTGTCATGAAGCGGTCGAACAGCACGATGTCGGGCCGGAGACCGGAAACGAATGTATCGAAGCCCGAATCGTTTAGCAGGATATCGGCACCCTGGATGTTTTCCTTCTCCAGATCGGCCATGTGTGCCGAACGCTGGGCCGGTGTTTGTCAACAAAGTTGTCCGATTTAATCATGCAGCTCTGTCCAGCTTTTGTTCCTTAGCCCGAATCGCTTTGGGTGGGTTCAACCAAACATTTTCAATCCTGTCCCAGTTCCTG
>NZ_JBHNMF010000774.1:0-1392 GCF_048562965.1 Thiolapillus sp.
CGCCAAACGCCAATCGAAGCGCCTGACCGGGAATGAGTACAAAAATCTGCAGAAACGCTACCGCAATATCCTCACCCGCGGTGCAAAGCAGCTCCCGCCTATCCCGCTCAGACAAAACGGTAAACGGGGCCGGGTCGCCAAATCCGATGCGCACAACCTGTTGGAACGACTGAAGAAGCATGAGACGGCAGTACTGCTCTTCGTCAGACTCTCACACGTGCCGTTTACCAACAACCGGGCCGAACGTGACCTGAGAATGAGCAAAGTCAAACAGAAGGTGTCGGGGTGCTTCCGGACAAGAAAGTACGCCGAGGCCTATTGCCGCATCTCCAGGCTTTGGACATAATCACCTATAAAAATGGACGCAACGGAACAATTCTATTACCATAACTTTGGGTCTTCTCCTTCTACATTTGCCGTCGATACTGCGGTAGAGAAAGCAGTACCTTCCTTTACGTATCCTAGGCTATCAAGTAGCGATGCGATTGCGCGATCAGCTTGCGTAAGGTGCGAGGGGGAAGGCTCTTTTGTCTTCTTGATTACCCGCGATATTCAGCCACGCATACAGAAATTGGCCTATAATAGAACATGCATAGAATTCAGTGTCTTAGTGAGGTGGTGGACATGGCAAAGAATATCATCCAATTTCAAAAAGGTCTCAGTTTTCCGAAATTTCTGGAAAACTATGGTACGGAAGAACAGTGCTACTCGGTGCTGTTTCATCTGAGGTGGCCAGATGGATTTGTTTGCCCCGAGTGTGGCAACAAGACCTATTGCGAGATCAAAAGTCGTAAGGTCTATCAATGTCATCGCTGTCACCGGCAGACCTCGTTGACGAGTGGTACAATCTTTGCGGCTACCAAGGTACCGCTAACGAAATGGTTTCTGGCCATCTATTTGCTCACGCAGAGAAAAACCAGCGTGTCAGCGCTGCAATTGAAGCGGGATATTGGCGTCAGCTATAACACGGCATGGAAGATGAAGCACAAGCTGATGCAAGTGATGCTGGAGCGTGAGAAAGGAAAAAAGCTCAGTGGCCGCATTGAGATAGATGATGCGTATATCGGCGGTGAGCGTCCAGGAAAGCCTGGGCGTGGCGCTGCACATAAAGCTCCGTTTATTGCCGTCGTTGAAACGGAAGGGGAAGAACATCGCCCTCAGCGGATGCAATTGCGGACAGTCAGTGGGTTTCGTAGTGCTGAAATCGAACGTTACGCAAAGATGAGCCTGGAGGTTGGAAGCATTGTGGTCAGCGATGGCTTGGCTTGTTTCAAAGCAGTGGAAAAGGCAGGATGCCATCCTATTCCTTTCGTCTCCGAAGGTGGGCGTAAAGGGGTTGAACACCCATCCTTCAACATGGGTGAATGCCATGCTGGGCAACGTAAAAAATTC
>NZ_JBHNMF010000775.1:0-1392 GCF_048562965.1 Thiolapillus sp.
ATGCCTGGCATCGGCACATGGCGCTGGTAATGATTGCCCTGTTGTTTGTCGTGAAGGAGCGCCTGCTACTGAAACAGGAAGCCCCTTTGTTATCGCTGGCCGACGTGGTGATGGTGTTGGGGAAACTGTTGCCCAAGCCAGAACCTACACCCAAACAACTCGCCAGACTTATTCAAGAGCGACACCGGCGCCGACAGGCTGTCACAGAATCCTGTCGGCGGAGGGGTGGTGAAATATGACAAAGTAGAATTAGGAAGGATCCAAATTTATCAACTCAGCTACCTGGAGAAAAACATGACCCATCTGATCGAAACCATGGAAAGCGACTACAGCGATGATCCGGAAGTGATCAAAGCCGCCGAAAAACTGATGGCAAAACTGATGGCTGATTTGACATGATCACGTCGCTGATGGCTGCGGCATGGCTGGGAGGCTCGTATTTGCCCTCTGGAGGGTTTTTATATCCAGAGAGGAGCTACCACATAGATCAGGCCAGGTATTACAGCACAGACCCTCGGCGGGCCTCTGTGAGTGGATACGCTGGTGCATCTGATCCCTTAGTCCGTCCGGATTATACGGGCGCGGCGCCGGACAAACCCGGCGCCAGTACATCTATAACGGTGGATGCGGCAGTCGCCCATCATGCTGAGGCATCTGGGGAGAACCTCGCGCAGCTAGCGACAACCAGTGAGGCAAGCCTTGAGGGATCATCGCGCACGGGCTCGACCGTCGCCGCGTCACGGGTGACCGTGTCAACTCGTGAAAAACCCTCACCTTTCGCCTTGCTCTACCTGTCCGATTATTCTGTTCGAAACGACCCGGTTGGCGCCTTGGCTGCTGAGAATATGATATGGAGCTGCCCGATAAATTGTCAGGTAAGAGATGATGCTTTGCGCAATTGGGTAGGGCATGATCCGGTCGAGAGCGATTTTAAGAAGAGATTGTACGCGACGATGGAGAAAATGACTGCGACGGAGGCACAGACCGGCGGCTTCCAGCACCTTCTCGAGACCGTGAGAGTAGAACCAGTTGTGATAGAAAAACGGGGTCGCAATATCGTTGTTTTTCTGTCAGTTGAGGAATATTATCGACTTAAACTTAAAGATCTGGATGAGAAGGTTACGTCTTCCGACGCTGCCAGCCAGACGCTGGACGCTGCCAACCATGGAAAGCGACTACAGCGATGATCCGGAAGTGATCAAAGCCGCCGAAAAACTGATGGCTGATTTGACATGATCACGTCGCTGATGGCTGCGGCATGGCTGGGAGGGTCGTATTTGCCCTCTGGAGGGTTTTTATATCCAGAGAGGAGCTACCACATGGGGCAGGCCAGGTATTACAGCACAGACCCTCGGCGGGCCTCTGTGAGTGGATACGCTGGTGCATCTGATC
>NZ_JBHNMF010000776.1:0-1390 GCF_048562965.1 Thiolapillus sp.
CGCCATTCAAATGGCCTTTTCGGGACAGCTCTACGCTGATAGGGGCGAGTAGTTACGCTGACGAAACAGTGGTCGTGGCGGCTGAGTATAAGGATTACATCGGACAGGTTGGCGTCGCCGTAGATCAGCTGGTCGGCCTGAAAACCTCTGGCCTGTGCAAGGCAGGGGCCTTGCTGCTTCTTCGAGATCACTGCTTCTTATGTAGCAGCTTACCATACCCCTGTCCCGTACCCCTGCCACCTGCAGGCCGGCTTCCTGCATGAGTTTTCGGATCTCCCGGCCGTCTCTGTCGGCATCGAAGGAGGGAAGGGGTTCGGCGATGTCCTTGGCTGTAAAGGCTTCTGAAAACAGGCGCTGCACCCGCCGCCGGGAAAAGCCCAGCGCGTCCGTGGACGAGGA
This sequence comes from Thiolapillus sp., assembly GCF_048562965.1. NCBI lineage: Bacteria > Pseudomonadati > Pseudomonadota > Gammaproteobacteria > Chromatiales > Sedimenticolaceae > Thiolapillus > Thiolapillus sp. The sequence goes on from NZ_JBHNMF010000776.1 coordinate 400, forward strand.
GGTGGTACTGAACTCAGGAGGCGGGTGAATGGCGGGCATGCCCAGTTCATCCATGCATTTTTGCAGGATCTTGCGGGCCCGCCGCATCAGTTCCCCGTTGCCTTTCTGCAGCACATCCAGCAGCGCCGCCATCTCGCTCAGATAGACTTGGGAAAAATTTCTGTCATGTTTGCAGATGTCCCTGGCGTTGTCGATGAGGTCGGCGAGCTTGATGGTCTGGGCGCGGGGTGAGCCGCCGGCGAGATGGTTCCTGTCCAGTGCCTTGCGCGTGATCCTGTTGCCGTCACCGGGTTTGCTGATGTCGGTAAGTCCATATATCCAGTTGGGCCACGTCGGTACCGAAAGCTTCTTCGATGTCATGATAAGTGGCAGGTGTGTCCTCCACAGTGTCGTGCAGCCATGCGGCGGCGATCATCTGTTCATCGCCACCAATCTCCTTGACCAGATTGGCAACCGACCTGAGGTGTACTTCATAGGGCTGTTGTGTGTATTTCCGCCGGTGGTTGATGCGTTGATGTGCACTCGTGGCGAAAGTCTTGGCACGTTTGACGAGATCGGACATGAGGCGGTTTTTTCTCCTAGGTTATACTCAATACTAGAGTTTAGAGTTTCAGAGGGGTTCTTCTCCGCTTTGATGAGTGAGCTTTTGTCCATTTTTCTGCCCTTCGCCGTCTGTATCAGTCGCACAAGCATATGGCTGGTACAGGCGGAGAGGGGTTGAAAAATGGACAGCTACTGCCCTGAGCCAGATGTTGATGGAGCAAATCATACAGCCCCGTTCTACCTGGATTAAATTGTTCATATTCAAATAATTAGCAATTTATTGTACATTCTGCTCACTCATCAAAGCGGAGAAGAGCCTTCAGAGGACTGAAGTTTCACCATTATTTTCACTTCCCTGATCTTGCAAACTCAAGCCACCATGCGTAGCAGAAGGGAGACGAAAGTATTTTGCCGGCATTTCTCCCGGTCGGGCCAAAGTCTGAGAAAA
>NZ_JBHNMF010000777.1:0-1389 GCF_048562965.1 Thiolapillus sp.
AGCACGCCAAGAAAAAATAAAAGACAATATAGTTCGCTTAGCTTCTTTTATTTGGTTTTATTGAAGCATATTTTTGTGGCCCTTCCTTTGCGCCTGCTGGTAGCGTCTCATCTCCTCACCACTTGCGATCGTCCGTAATGACTGCGTTACGTGCGAGCCAGTCCGCTTGTTCATTTCCCTTCACACCAGCGTGTGCAGGACAGTACATCCACATGAGACTTTCGAGGTGGATGTGTTGCATTGCTTGAAACCAGTCCGGGCTTCCTCTCCCCTGGTTCGCTTTTGAAATGAGATTCAATGAATCTGTTAGTATTATTGCCCGCCGTGTGGTCTGGCTGTACCTGTTGGAGGCAAGCCAGCGGAGAGCGTTGGAAATGGCGACTTTTTCCATTGTTAGGCTTGATGTGGAGCCCTTGAAGGCGGCGCTGTCTTCGTGGATGGTGGTCGCACCTTTCTTCACACAAAAACCCCAGCCTGACTTCCATCTCCTGACGGATCCATCAGTGTAAAGTGTCAGATCGTGAGGTTGGCTGTGGTTTTGAATAATACGCGCCACCTTCAAATCAGCCTTTCCTGCGGGCCATTTTCGACAGTGTCTTCCCAAATCGTTTTTTGGGAGGGTCTTAAAGAGGTGTCGAAATCGGTGCGGGCACACTTGCCATTGATCGGTTGGTTCGACTTCCGCGTGATGCCTGTACGCCTTCATATTGTCCCCGTGTGCATTTGTCATATCCGTAGGTGAATGCACAATTTGATATAGACTTCTGATTTGGATTTGTTTAAATATCGGCAAAGCGCAAGACCTTAAGGGATCCTCTGTGATCGGAGGGATTCCACGTCGTTTGATGGTCAAAGATGGAGGTTGTGGCGACGAGAGAAATCAGAAGGCACAATTTGATATACACACTTCTGATTTGTATTTGTTTAAATATTGCCAAAGCACAAGAGCTTAAGAGAGAAGGGGCAGGGTCAGTTGAACCCTCAATTTGTGGGGATCTCTCAGTGGAACCGTCATTTAAGAGAAGGGACAAGGTCAGCTGAACCCTCAATTTGAGGGGATCTCGCAGTTGAACCGTCATTCACAGAGAAGGGGCAGGGTCAGTTGAACCCTCAATTTGTGGGGATCTCTCAGTGGAACCGTCATTCAAAGCACGCCAAGAGAGAGAGAGAGAGAGAGAGAGAGAGAGAAAGAAAGACAATAAGAGAGAAGGGACAAGGTCAGCTGAATCCTCAGTTTGAGGGGATCTCTCAGTTGAACCGTCATTCACAGCACGCCAAGAAAAAATAAAAGACAATATAGTTCGCTTAGCTTCTTTTATTTGGTTTTATTGAAGCATATTTTTGTGGCCCTTCCTTTGCGCCTGCTGGTAGCGTCTCATCTCCTCACCA
>NZ_JBHNMF010000778.1:0-1384 GCF_048562965.1 Thiolapillus sp.
ACCCACGGATCTCAGGGGTAGCGCTTCTGCCAAAAACGTTATCCAATAACACAGTTCGCGGGGGATACGGCTATATCCTTTCGCGTCCATAGCGGCCTCCAGAAGTTTGTGTTGATTTCTCTTCTGAGAGGCCGCACCTTGCTATGTCAACTATTTTTTGAGATTTTTAGTGGTTTTTCTCCTCTGAAACTCTAGACTCTAAACTCTAGTTTGGTTATACTCGTAAAGAAAGAAAAGCCGGTCATGAAACCGGCTGACAGTCGATTCCGGAAGCATAATCCGGAACGGCGAATTCACCTTCCCGTATGTATCGGGCAAGACTTACACCAGAGCTGGCATTACTTCCATGGCGCATTCCATAGATGAATTGGCCTCCACCGGGAATCTTTCGCCAAACATCAAAATGCTGTTTGGCGTTTACCCTGAACTGGACCAACCTGACAACCTCCCCTGGCTGGAGCTTCTCGAGCGCGCAACCTTCATCGATCTCCCCGCCCAGAATACCCTGGTTCGCCAGGGCACCAGCTGCAATAATTTCCTGTTCCTGCTCGACGGCGCGGTGCGTGTGTATCAAATGGCCGAAGACGGCCGTGAAATGACCCTCTACCGTATCAACCCCGGTGATATCTGCCTGATGAGCCTCAGCAGCCTGCTCAACGACAAGCCATTCAAGGCCAATGCAAAGACCGACACGTCCATCAGGGCCCTGATGCTCAGTGTCAGGGATTTTCACCTGGCCATGAAAGTCAGCGACAGTTTCCGCAACCAGGTTTTGCGCAGTCTGGTGAACAGTGTCTGTGAGATCATGCACAGCTTTTACGATACGGCTTTCGAGCCCCTGGAGCTGCGCCTTGCCTGCCTGCTGGGTCACATGTTCGAACGTTCACATTCCGAAACCCTGGACATCACCCACCAGCAACTCGCCATGGAGCTGGGCACATCCCGGGAAGTAGTCAGCCGCATACTCAAACGCCTGGAAAAACAGCAGTGCATTACCCTGTCGCGAGCCCAGATAAGTGTAGGGCCGGCACAAAGCCTGCCCTGGCAATCCCAGGGAACATAAAGCCCAAAAGCCGCCACGCCAAAGCCACGGCCCGGCACTCCCTACAACATCAGGGCTTGCATGAAACCGGCTCCGCAACCACGGCGAACTCCCCGGCCGCCTCGATACTGAATCCCGGAGACAAAATGATCTCCGGCGCACGGTAACGAACGCTGACGCCACCCTCTACGACCACCGTGTTCCCGGTGTGAATACTGATCTCGGAGTAACTACTCACCCCTATCAGCATAGAGCTGTCCCGAAAAGGCCATTTGAATGGCGACCAGCGGATTGTATCCCTGATTTGCCATGGTCTGCAGGTAACTGGAGATGCGGCAATAG
>NZ_JBHNMF010000779.1:0-1383 GCF_048562965.1 Thiolapillus sp.
ATAGGGTGGAGAGAATGGTGAATGCCAGTGTCGTGGATGAAGCAGCGTACCGAACGGCGCCAGAACCCGGTCAATTGGTCGAAGTTCGTCGTCGCCAATGGATCGTCTCCGACGTCCAATCCTCTCGATCTTCGGAGGCCACGCTCACTACACAGAACTACGTCAGTCTTTCTTCCATCGACGAGGACAGTCTCGGTGAGACTCTCGAGGTGATCTGGGAGATAGAGCCCGGTGCCCACATCATTGAGAAGGCCGGGATGCCCCTCGTGAATGGATATGACGACACCCAACAGTTGGAGGCCTTCCTGGATGCCGTCCGTTGGGGAGCGGCGACCAATGCGGACAGGGGGTTCCTGCAGGCGCCTTTTCGCAGTGGCGTCAGCATAGAAGAGTTCCAATTGGATCCCCTGGTACGTGCCATCGACATGGCGCGTGCCAACCTGTTGATCGCCGACGACGTCGGTCTGGGGAAGACCATTGAGGCGGGACTGGTGATCCAGGAACTGCTCCTTCGTCACCGAGCCCGCTCAGTGTTCATCGTCTGCCCTGCTTCTCTGCAGGAGAAATGGCGCATCGAGATGATGGAGAAGTTCGGTCTCGAGTTCAAGATCGTGAACACCGACTATATTAGGGAACTGCGCCGTGACCGAGGTATCCATGCCAACCCGTGGACATCTTTCCCGCGGCTCATCACCTCCATGGACTGGATCAAGGGTGGTGAAGCCTTGCGCCTGTTGCGAGAAGTGCTGCCGGTTCGTGCCAGTTACCCGAGAAAGTTCGATATCCTCGTGGTGGACGAGGCCCACAACGTGGCCCCCGCAGGGAGTGGGCATTACGCATTGGAGAGCCTGCGCACCAGGCTCGTCAAGATTCTGTCGCCACACTTCCAGCATCATCTGTTCCTGACGGCCACGCCACACAACGGCTATACCGAATCCTTCACCTCGTTGCTGGAACTACTCGACGATCAGCGTTTTTCCAAGAACATCCTGCCCGATGAGCGACAACTGTCACAGGTGATGGTGCGACGGCTGAAGACGGACCTGAAGGATGCGCATGGCGATCCTCTCTACCCCATTCGTAGGTTGCAGGCATTGTCGATTCCCTATACCAAGGAAGAGCGCGCCATCCACCGGACGCTGGCCAGATATTGTGAGCGTCGAGAACAGACCTGCAAGGGAGCCGGTGTGACGGGAACCAAGTTCGTCAACAGTCTCCTCAAGAAACGCCTGTTCTCGTCGCCAGCAGCGTTCGCTTCCACCCTAGAGAAGCATTTCCACACCCTCACCAGCGATAGACCGATGGAGAAGACCGACCCGCTGGCGGATCGTATCCTGCGCAAGGCCATCCTCAAGGCCGAGGAGGACTATGCCGACGATGCCC
>NZ_JBHNMF010000780.1:0-1378 GCF_048562965.1 Thiolapillus sp.
GAAAAAGACACCAACCCTGGAGATGCGTTATGGCTGATGAACTCACCGTTACCATGCTGCCCGCCAAGGAAGGCGATTGCATTCATGTGGCCTGGGGCGCTGCTCCGGAGCAGAAGCACCTGCTTATCGATGCCGGTCGCCAGTGGACCTGGAAACATGCGCTGAAACCCTATCTGCAGGAAAAGGGGATAACCCGGCTGGAACTGCTGGTGGTCTCCCACGTGGACCGTGATCACATTGATGGCGTACTGGCATTGATCAGGGACCCGGAACTGGATCTGGAAGTGAAAGAGATCTGGTTCAATACCTGGGATCACCTGCTAGGAGAAAGCGTGTCTTCGCTGGAAGAAGATGACGCTATCGAACACTTCGGCGCGAAGATGGGAGAAAAGCTCGGCCCGCAAATTCTCAGAAGGCGCTGGCCCTGGAACAGGCGTTTCGCGGGAAGGGCAGTGGAACTGTCCGATACGCTGACAGACAGCCGCTTTGTGCTGGATGAACTTTGCCTGACCCTGCTTTCCCCGGATCGAGCCAGGCTGGAAGCATTGCAACCCGTCTGGAAAAAGGAATGCCGCAAAGCGGGACTGACTCCCGGTGCCAAGCTCGAAGACTATGTGCCGGAAGAGGATGACGGGCTGGAATCCTTCGGGCAGCCCGGTGTCGATGAGTTGGCTTCAGAGCCGTTTCAGGAGGATGGCTCCGCCCCCAACGGCACCAGCATCGCCTTTGTGCTGGAATATGGTGATGCCAGGGTGCTGCTGGCGGCAGATGCCCATGCGGACCTGCTGGTACAGGGGCTGAAAGCGCTGGGAGCAACGCCGGAACAGCCATTGCGTCTGGATGCCTTCAAGATTCCCCATCACGGCAGCAAATACAATGTTTCGAAGGAGTTGCTGGCTTTGACCGACTGCCGGCATTACCTCGTTTCCACCAATGGCAACTATTTTCATCATCCCGATCAGGTGGCCATCGCCAGGCTGGTCAAGTACGGTTCCGAAGCGGCCGAACTGGATTTCAACTACAGGAGCGACAGCAATGCATTGTGGGAAAACCGGCGCTGGCAGCATCAGTACAGCTATTCCATCCGCTATCCCGGCAGCGGTGAAGATGGTTGGTTGAGTCTGAGTTTCAGACGTTAATGTGGAAGTAAGCCTAAGTTATAGATTTTGCAGGACTCTGGATGACGCAGCTTCGCGCCATGACCGCAGGTTGGGCTTCAGCCCGACAACAGCGGCTCCAACGGAGAGATGTCGGACTGAAGTCCGACCCACGGATACGGTGTTTTCTATCAGCAGGGGTGTAACCAGCGGATAAAACCCATAGCTGACTTTTGGATACAACCACCCTAAAAAAATTAGCACATACGTTAATAATCTGT
>NZ_JBHNMF010000781.1:0-1372 GCF_048562965.1 Thiolapillus sp.
CGCCGCGTTCGGAGGCCTACTTTGTTTTCCCTCTGGCGCAAGGCACGCCGGGAAAACAGTGCGGCCTCGCGGCTACTGGGGACTACCAGCCTTCGCTTCGCTCTCCATGGCTGGCAGCGATGGAAAAACCCGTCTTGGTAGGTCGGACTTCAGTCCGACATTGCTCCGTTGTGGCAGCTGTTGTCGGGCTGAAGCCCGACCTACGGCCATGGCGCGAAGCTGCGTCATCACGAATAAAACAAAATCAATAGCTTGGGCGTATTTCCACGCTAGATGCCGGGTGCTTTTTCCGTTGCAGATGCTTCGCTGTCTCCTTCGGCGTCATCCGATTCTTCCATCACGGCTTCGCCTGTGTTACCGCCGGTGAGACTCAACACCACGTCCCGGTCCCGCTGATCCTTGATCTGCTCGAAGAAGGAGTATTCTCCATCGGTCACGGTGCGTGAGGTTTCATCAAGCTCGTTTGCCAGCTCCTGCACGCTGCGCACGACGCGAATGAGTTTTTCTCCGGATTTGGAAACCGAGAACATGTTGTTGAGACGGGCTTCGCGAATCTCGTTCTGCAGTTCAATGATGGTGGTTTCCAGCTCGCCTGTTTTGCTGTGCAGTTTTTCGCGTTCCTGCCGCTGCTCGGAGATCTGAGCGTTCAGGCGGGTGACCTCCGCAGTATGGCGGTCTTTCAGTTCCTGGATGCGTCGCTCGTTTTCCTCTTTGACCTGGGACAGTGTCTGTTCCGTTTGCTGTCTGAGGGCCGTGATGGTCTGTTCATGGTCCTGTCGCAGGTTGGAAAGGGCGTCAGCCATCTCTCTCTTGAGTTCCCCGATACGCTGTTCACTTTCCTCTTTCAGCCTGTTCATGTTTTCCGCGCTGGAGGTCTCCAGTTTTCCGATCAGCGCGACATGTTCGCTGCGCAGGTTTTCGGTTTCATCGGCATGACTGCTCTTCAGGGAGTCGACAACGCTCTGATGAGCCTTGTGCAGGCGCTCTACCTGCGTGGCATGGCTGTCCTTTTCCTTCTGCAGGTCGCTGGCATGAGCTTTCTGCAGCACCTCCATTTTTTCTTCAAAACCGTGCTGCAGCTTGGTGATGGCCTGTCCGGCTTCCTGTCTGGCGGTGTTGAGGGCAATTTCCTTGCGCTTGTTTTCGTTTGATTTTCCGAGGGCGTAACCGATCCAGACGCTAACAGCGACGATGGCGGCAGCCATGATGAGGACGGGGGCAGTCAACAGTGGGGTGAGGTCCATAGTGCACAACCTGCTTCAAAGGCTTGGGGCTGGAAAAAACGGAAGAATAAAAGCGCTCCTTGCAAATGTCTACGGCAATTGCCCGAAAATCGCTGTTTGTTTGATCTGTGCCTATTTCCTGCTTTTTA
>NZ_JBHNMF010000782.1:0-1372 GCF_048562965.1 Thiolapillus sp.
CTAAGGTAGCGTACGACAAATACGCTTCCCCCGCCCTTCAGGAGGTTTTGCAGGGAACGGGTCTTTCTTCACATCCGGAGGTTATTCGGATGTTCGCTAATCTGGGCAAAGCAGTTTCAGAAGACACGGGCATACCTGCCCAGGCGCTTACTTCTGGATCTGGTGTGGATCTTAAGGATGAGGCTACTCAGCTCAATGTACTCTATGGTAACAACTGATGGCGGTAACTGGTGGTAAACTGATAGATTTACCTGACCTGTATCTAAGGGCTGGGGGATTAACGTCGGGTGTAAATGCGGCGGAGCTCGTGCTGATTAACATTCTCAGCAAGATGTCTCCTGAATTGCATGATTCTTTTGTGCAACCTTGTAATAGTAAGGATGGGCTTTCATACAACTACTCGGTGCTTTCGAAGTTGCCAGAGGTGTCGTGGGGCCGGATCTACAAAGGTATTCCTACCAGTAAGTCTGCCCGCACATTGCAGAGTGAGACAACGGGCTGGATTGAGCAGGCTAGCGAGGTGGAGGAGCGTATCGTTGAGATCGCTGACAATGGGGCACAGGTCCGAATGGATGAGGCCATGACCTTCTTGCAGGCGATGGCGATCAAGGCGGCGGAGTCGTTTTGGTACAGTAACAGTGACTTGCACTCTGATCAGATCATGGGGCTGTCACCCAGGTACTCTGATAAGTCCTCAAAGCAGGCCAAGAACATCATAGATGCCGGCGGCACGGGCAATGACAACACGTCGGTATGGTTTGTGAATTGGGGACGTACCAAGGTCTCCATGATATATCCTCGGAATCTCCCTGCGGGGTTGCAGCGTAAGGATCGTGGAAAGCTCCCGACACAGGATGACAAGGGTGACACGTATTTTGTGTATCGTGAAGAGTTCGTATGGCATTTGGGGGTAGCAGTAGCGGACTGGCGGCAGGCCGTTCGAATCTGCAACATTGATGTGTCGGACCTGAAAGCGGGCACGGTTAATTTGCAGAAGCTGCTCCGAAAAGCCTTTTATGCGATGCCTGAGCTGGGTTATGGCGAGGGCTCCAACACGATTATCTACATGAACCGTGATGTGGAGGAAGCGCTCGATGCGGAGACTACTAACAGCACGGGTAGCGATAACTACGTGCGTCTCACCCCCGGGACGGTGCAGGGTTCCTTCATTCGAAGCTGGCGTGGCATCCCCATCCGGATAACGGATAACCTGCTGGTAACGGAGTCCCAGGTGACCTGATGATCGTCAGTAATAACCTTTACTTTTCTGAGAACCAGGTCTTTGACAGCAACTCAACGACCAGGTACAGCAACCCGGCTACTGTGCCATTTAATGAGCTGACGGGTGTTAAGAGTACGAATATTATAGATC
>NZ_JBHNMF010000783.1:0-213 GCF_048562965.1 Thiolapillus sp.
TCGATTTGACTGCTGACCTGGGAACCTTTGTTCAAAATTGGCTTGAGTTTTATCTAACCAAAGACTTGACCCCGTATTCCCCACTCTATTCTTTCGGCGCAATGCGCTTCGCTTATTGATGTCCTACATCGGTACGCCTTACCGCGTTAATTCTCTCGCAACCAGTATTATCTCACCATCTCGTTCTTCTCGAATACACCGAACAACACTCCC
>NZ_JBHNMF010000783.1:223-1371 GCF_048562965.1 Thiolapillus sp.
CCTATTGCCGCATCTCCAGTTACCTGCAGACCATGGCAAATCAGGGATACAATCCGCTGGTCGCCATTCAAATGGCCTTTTCGGGACAGCTCTATGCTGATAGGGGTGAGTAGTTACGATGGCCATTTGATTGCCATCGATTTGACTGCTGACCTGGGAACCTTTGTTCAAAATTGGCTTGAGTTTTATCTAACCAAAGACTTGACCCCGTATTCCCCACTCTATTCTTTCGGCGCAATGCGCTTCGCTTATTGATGCCCTACATCGGTACGCCTTACCGCGTTAATTCTCTCGCAACCAGTATTATCTCACCATCTCGTTCTTCTCGAATACACCGAACAACACTCCCAGGCGGAAACTCCCAAAGTTCGTCATCAGGGTCGTAGTCGGTAGGAGGCAAGACTTCGTACTTATCGACGCCCAGCTGTAAACCTTGTGTTGGTCGCACTACCGCTACTCCCTCGTCAAGAAGGTTCACGTAAATAGTACTAGTATTTGAAGCCATCGCCCCCGACATGAATGATCTCCTTCGTAACATCATCAATAACGACCGACCTCCCCATTTTTGGGTGGACGTACCTCGTTGCTGAGTTGCCTTTGTTTACCAGGTTTTCTGCTGGAAACCTTTTGCCGCCCTGCAACGCCTCTGTAATCTGTTGGTTGGTCCATCCACGCTTTTTCATTTGGTTTGCCCACTTGGTGGCAGACTTACCTTTGCCCAGTATCCACTTTGCAGCCTTTAGGGCTTTTACTCCCCGAATAACTTGTATTGTTCCACCTGTACCAACAGTAGTTACGGCTTCGAGCAATACTGTGTTAGCAAGATCAACCTGTTCTTCTTCCGGCATAAACTCCAGCTCGCCATAGCTCGTACCATGACAAGAAGCAGAAAGGCACCATTCACCTTTCAATTGGTTAAACAAATACCCAAACGCCCCGCTCAGTGCTCCATTTGCGAACAAACTCGAATCGGCGCTTCGCCAGTCGATCATAGCCTGGGCGATGGTGGCCGCAGCCCGAGCAGACTGGCTTGCCATTCGCCCGCTCGGCAACCTCGACTTCCAGCTCGGGTGCCGCTTCGTTACCAACCCAGCGCACCGACTTGTAGACAAATGACTTGAATTTCTGCACCCGGTTCAGGATAGTCT
>NZ_JBHNMF010000784.1:0-1371 GCF_048562965.1 Thiolapillus sp.
AGGTTATCGATCCTTTGCAGGATTCAGAAACAGCATCCTGTTTTACTGCGGTGGCCTGGATATGGCGCCTTAGGCTTCACACGAATCTACGAAGAACCAGAAAAGAAATGTTGAAATCGGCCTTGATGATCGCGTTGCTTTTCAGCGCCTTCGTGACCTCGGCGAAGGAAAGACCCCGTCTGGTACTGCAGATTACCGTCGATGCCTTGCGGGGTGGTCTGCCCGAGCGCTTTCGCAATGTAACCGGAGAGGGTGGCTTTCGCTATCTGATAAACAAGGGCATTCACTATACCAATGCCAATACCGAAACCATCGTCGGACACGCTTCGCTGGCGACAGGTGCCGTGCCTGCTGCACATGGTATGGTGGGCAACGTGTGGTTCGACCGGGAAAAGGATCGCCTAGTTTACAACATCGAAGATCCCGACTACCACCTGCTCAGCGAAGGTGCCGACGTGAACAGGAAGACAGAGATCGATTCGACCCAGAAAACCGCCAGGGTGGACGGATGCTCGCCGCAGAACATCCTGGTGTCCACCTTCAGTGATGAGCTGGCGGAGCATTACGCAGGCAAGGCGAAGGTCTTCGCCGTATCCGTGAAGGACCGCAGCGCGGTATCCCTGGCGGGACACGTGGGAAAGGCCTTCTGGTTCTCCAAGGCCAATGGCCAGTTTGTCACCAGCGATTACTATTACAAGAAATACCCCGACTGGGTGAATGAATGGAATACACGCGGGATGGCTGCCGCCTATGCAGGAAAATCCTGGTCGCTGTTGTATGCCCCGGATAAATATCTTTTTGCCGATGCCGATGCCGATGATCAACCATTCGAGACAGACTTTCCGGGGTTTGGCCGAACCTTTCCCCATGCGTATGGCAAAGCGGATGACAAGTACTTCACCACCCGCCTGACCCTGGGACCCGCAGGCGACGAGCTGGTACTGGACTTTGCCAAGACCCTGATCGACAGGGAACAACTGGGCCAGGACGATGTGCCGGATTATCTTGCCATCAGCTTCTCATCCACCGACTATGTGGGGCATCTGTTTGGCACCTCCAGCCTGGAATCCGAAGACAATCTGGCGCACCTGGACCGGACGCTGGCCGCGACGATTGTCAAGATAGTTGTCCTATTTTCTACGCTACGTTCTCTCTAACTTCCTGTTCTTCTGTCTCTGATTTCTCCGGGTTCAACCAGACTTCACTCACTGGTTCCCAGTTTCGTGTTTCCCGGCTCCAGCGCTCTGGATCCCGTTGCTTTGCCGACTCATAAACTACCTTCCGATTCATCAGTATCAGTTTCTCTGCGCCACTGTGGCGTTGAGCGGGCGTCACGAACTGTATCCCACTATGACGGTGCTCATCGTTATA
>NZ_JBHNMF010000785.1:0-1370 GCF_048562965.1 Thiolapillus sp.
TGCGCGGGAAGCCTACCGGGTCAAACTCTTCATGGAGAAGATCGACCAGAACCAGAAGACCCTGGTGTTCTGTGCCACGCAGGAACATGCTGCAGCTGTCCGTGATTTAATAAACCAGAACAAGATCAGCAAGGATCCGAACTACTGTATACGGGTAACCGCCAATGACGGTGCTGAAGGTGAGAAATGGCTACGGATTTTCCAGGATAATGAGAAGACAATTCCGACAATACTCACTACTTCACAGAAACTCTCAACCGGCGTCGATGCCCGCAATATCCGTAATATCGTGCTAATGCGTCCGGTAAACTCCATGATCGAATTCAAGCAGATTGTGGGTAGGGGTACCCGCCTGTTTGACGGAAAGGATTACTTCACCATCTATGACTTCGTGAAAGCCTACGAACATTTCAGTGACCCGGAATGGGATGGTGAACCACTTGAGCCAGAACCTTGCAAACGCTGCGGCAATATACCCTGTACCTGCGAGAAAACGCCCCCTGGACAGTGTCCTGTATGTGGCAACAGCCCCTGTACTTGCGAAAAAGAGCCTCCCGGTTCTTGTTCGGAGTGTGGTGAAGATCCTTGTATCTGCCAGAAAAAGGTCAAGATAAAGGTCAAATTGGCAGATGGAAAGGAGCGTACCATCCAGCATATGTCGGCAACTACCTTCTGGAGCCCAGACGGGAAACCCATGTCAGCTGCCGAATTCGTTGAAGGGCTATATGGTGAATTACTGCCGACGCTCTTCAAGGATGAAGATGAGTTGCGTGCACTGTGGGGAGATCCTGTAACTCGCCAGAAACTTTTAGTCAGTTTGGAGGAAAAAGGCTATGGCGAAGAGCAGTTGGTTGCTATTAGGGAACTGATCAATGCCGAAAAAAGCGATCTTTTCGATGTGCTCGCCTACATCGCCTTTGCCCTTTCCACCATAACCAGGGAAGAACGGGTCAACCTCAACAGGGAGCAGATATTCAAACACTACCAGGATAAGCAGCAAGAATTCCTGGATTTTGTCTTGGAGCACTATGTCACAGAGGGTGTTGGTGAACTGGCACAGGAAAAACTGCCTGATCTTCTGGAATTGAAGTATTTCTCTGTGGGGGATGCTGTGGCAGAACTTGGGAGTGTTGCTGAAATACGGGATGTATTCATCGGATTTCAGAAGCACTTGTATGCGCCTCAGCAGTAATTACTGGAAAAAGCAGATCAAAGATCTGCCTAGTTGATCTCAATATCCACCAAGTAGCTAAATAGTGTCCATCCAAAAATGCCAACCTATTGAATTAACGTAAAAAAACATCGAGAAGTTGCTGGGAAATTCCTGGTGAGCTGGGTATAATTTATAGCTAAGCAATTGACTATAAAGG
>NZ_JBHNMF010000786.1:0-1369 GCF_048562965.1 Thiolapillus sp.
ACAAGTGTGTCTTCGACCTCGTGATAGATTATGGGACATCCCAGTTCCCAAAATCGACTCGACCTTTGACAACCTATTGGTACCCCAGCCGTCCTGGTCACCCAGCACTACGCAACAACTTCGCAAGCTCGTTGCTGCTCCGTACTTGGCTCCCATATGACTGGACGCCGCGTTCGGAGGCCTACTTTGCTTCCCCTCTGGCGCTATGCGCACGACGGGTAAGCACGGCCTCTCGGCTACTGGGGTCTACCAGCCTTCGCTTCGCTCTCCATGGCTGGCAGCGTTTGACATCGCCTTCGCTTGGTTAGGAAAGAACGATTCTACTGACAAAAAACGAGGAAGGGGTGGATTGCAAAGTGCCAAAAATGAACGATTCGAGCGTCAAATTAGTTCAAAAGGTGTGCAATCCACTTTGTACCAGCCGGAACCTGCCAGGTTGTTGAACTGGACCTGGATGTATTCGTCGCCCCGCCAGGCCGTAATACGTCCTTCGCCATACTTTCGATGGTTGATGCGTACCATATCACCGGGTTTCAGTGCGCCAGAGTGGGAAGCTGCCTTGCGCAATTCAGCGGATTCCTCCAGCCGGGGGCTACCTGAGGCGACCGCATCCAGGTAACGGTTCACCACCCGGGCATCTGCCACCGGGCCGATATGGGCGATGTCATCCGGTTTGTTCTCGTAAAGGCATTGGGCAACCTCCTCACAAAGCGGTAGAGCGATTTCATAGAGGAACTGGGAAGCGCCTCCTTTGGGACCACCGATTTTGCGAACCTGTTTTTCTTTCAGCGCGTCTTTGAGGTCGTTATCCTTCGGTGCGACAAGAAACAGGTGTCGCCGGGCACGGGTCATCGCCACATAGAACAGCCGACGTTCTTCTTCGATGGGGGCGCGTTCATTCGGGAACACACCCTGTTCCAATCCGTACAGAACAACGCCGTCATATTGCAGTCCTTTGGCGCTATGGCAGGTACTGATGGTGATGCCATTGTCATTCTGGCGGATTTTTTCCTCGAATGAATCGAATTGGACCAACAACTCATCGAGGGGCTTGTCGATACGGTTGACGAAATCAATGATTTCCTTCACGACCCGGGCATAGCGGTCTGCCATCTGTTCATTCGTCGCCATCCATGAAAACGCGGCTTTGTAATCCGCGACACCATCAGCGATATAGCGCTGAAGAATCGCTGCCTGCACCCCGCCGGCGCCGTCCGGAAACCGGTCGGTCAACGTCCGGTATTCGGTGTGGCTGCTATGGGCCAACCACTTCAACCGTTCGATTTGACGGGTGGTGGCGTAATCGTGCAGTCCTGCATTTTGCACGGCCTTGATGGCCGGTTCCAGGCTGTAGGTTTTGATGCATCGA
>NZ_JBHNMF010000787.1:0-1368 GCF_048562965.1 Thiolapillus sp.
CTATGGAAATATTGATTTCTTTCAATTGTCTTCGGATGGATACCACCTGTCGGGGGACTGGGGTGAGGTGATAATTAAATCATCCCCTCCAGAGTTAGTATGGTTGTAATCAAAATCAAGGGTCAATGAGATGGTCATCCACGCTATGAGGGGCACTGTCGGCCAATCGGATAAATTACTTTCTCCGTTGTCGTTTACTGTCGTTCTGCACAAACTCCACCGCATCCGCCGCATTCAGAATCTGTATCCCTTGCCAAGGATGCAACACCAGTAAATCACTATCGCCGGTGGCGATAACATTCGCCTTAGCCGCGAGCGCCGTAGCGATCACTGCGTCATCATCCATATCTCGCACAGTACGTTCAATCGGTTGTGGATTAACCAACCGGGCGAGCATTCCATAACGCTGCATCAGAAAAGCAGGCGTGACGTTCTGGGATGCCAATAGCGCGGTAAACTTCTCCCTTTCCAATACATCCGCCAACTCATCCAGTAACACACTACTGGTGAAGAAAGTTGCTTGACCGTCTCGGCCAAGCTCAAGCAACTGGCGCGGTACACCGCCCCAGATCAAACCCGATACAATGATATTGGTATCAAGTACCAGGCGCACGTTGCTTTCTCTGTGCGCGTACCGCGTTCACTTCTTCCTGAATCTCATCCATGGTCATGGGCGGCAAGTTGGCTGCTGCGAACTTATCTGCCGCAGAAAACAGGCCATTGACGGCGCGGCGGCGCAGCGTCTCGCGCAGAATGTTCTCGATAGCGTTGGGTGTCAGTAATCCGGCCTGTTTGGCTTCTTCAGCCAAGTTGTCCGGTAAATCAATGGTCAGTGTGGTCATAGCTCTATCCTCATCGCGCCAGCGATTGCAGGTGCTTTTTGGTTAAAAAGGCATCCAGTAGCTTTTTAATCACGGTCTTGTCTTCATCGGGCAGGTGTTCCACCTCCTGAAACTGCCGCAGTAGCTCCCGGTCCTCGAAGCGGGCAGTGGCTGCGTCTTCCGTCGAACCCTCCAACAGGTAATCACTGCTGATGTCCAGCGCATCGGCCAGACGCTTGAGGGTATCGCCACTGGGGCGGGAAATGCCCCGCTCAAACCGGCCAATATGGGTGTAATGCAAATCTGCCAGTTTGCCCAGCTCGGTTTGTGACAGATTTTTTTGCTTGCGCAAGGTGCGCAAACGTTCAGAAAAATCACTTGATGTGTCCGCCATATCCAGCACCTCTGATGCTTTATTTGTTAGAGATAGCAATTTTGGCGGATTTATCCGGAAAAATACATGCGTCAGTGATTGATAGTGCGGGATTCATGCTTGACATGATAAAGCCATACGGCTAGCTTATCAAGCACATTTGCTTGATTGAAA
>NZ_JBHNMF010000788.1:0-1367 GCF_048562965.1 Thiolapillus sp.
AGCCCTGTTCCTCTCGCCTTGGTGGTAAAGAAGAAATCACAGGCGCGTTCCAGCACGTCCTGTGCAAGCTCTTCTCCCTCATTGGTGACAACAAGCTCAAGCCAGTTATCGGCCTCTTTAAGCAGAACTTGAATTTCGCCGCCTTCGGGGCTGGCTTCCTGCGCATTTTTAAGCAGATTCAACAATACCTGCTGCATTTTTTCGCTATCCATTCGAATCGGCGGACATTGTGCACATCTCTTACGTGACAGCCGCAGACGTTTTTCTGCCAGCAGCCTTTCTTCCAGCCCGAGCACCTTGTCAAGCAAATCATTGAGCAACCTCGGCTGCTCATCCCTCACTACCGGGCGTACATAATCGAGCGTCTGGCTTAACATGCCTTCGAGACGATCCACCTCTCCCAGCACCAGTTCGACACGCTGTTTTTCCCGGTCGGCCAGTCCTTCACTGCGGCTCACACCCGACAGGGCTAGCTTGATGGACGCCAGGGGATTTCGCATCTCGTGAGCCAGCACGGAAGCAGTCTGGCCAATGGTAGCGAGACGGGCCTGGTCGAGAAGCCGCTCCTGGGTCTGTTCCAATTCCCGGGTACGCTCGGCGACCTGCTGTTCCAGGCCATATTCATAACGCCGCCCTACCCAGCGCAAAACAAGAAACCCCAGCAACCCGATCAGACCATAGGTGATCAGCAAAACCACATCCAGGTGCAGATGCAGTGAATCCATCAGAACCAGCAATTCCGACAGATCACTGCTGACACCCAGCGCCCATTTTTCGGTTCTGTTTGCCGGTACAGAAAGGTTGTGCAGGGAAAGCAATTCAACCGACCCTGAAGGCGTTCTGCGCCAGGCATTACCGTCCCAGGTGGACAAATCGTGGATAGGCGCGCCATCGAGCTGCCTCGGCATACTGTCCAGCAGGTCATTCAGCGGATACGGGAAAGATGCTCTGTTCTGGCTGTCGGCAAGCACCATGCCGGTCTCCCGGTCAACGAGGAAAAGCCGAATACCAAAAGGTTCGGCGTGCTCGATAAATGCCTGAAAGTTGCTGACGATGACAGGCGTTGCCACGCCATCCTGAAGGGAACGTTCGAGAATCGGCTGCATCCTGGCAATCACTTCCTGATTGTGGTCGATACCGTGTTCCACCAACTGCCCTTCCAGATAACCAATAATATGCCGGCCACCGAACAGACCGATGATGATGACCACGACCAGCATCAGCAAGAAGCTGATGATGGAGACCGTCAGCCGCTGCCAGCCATGGAGAGCGAAGCGAAGGCTGGTAGACCCCAGTAGCCGCGAGGCCGCACTGTTTTCCCGGCGTGCCTTGCGCCAGAGGGAAAACAAAGTAGGCCTCCGAACGCG
>NZ_JBHNMF010000789.1:0-1366 GCF_048562965.1 Thiolapillus sp.
CAGGATGCAGCAATCAGCGTATAGAACAAGCTCTAACGGGCAGTATGAACAAAATAGCAACTTTATTTCACCCGAAAATATACGGTGGAACAATGTTGCTTACTCTAAACTCTAGTAAAGGATAACAGATTTTATTTTTCCGTAAGGGGATACAACAGATGAGCATCAGGGTGGGCATCAACGGCTTTGGCCGCATGGGGAAACTGGGCTTTCGCGCCGGTTGGGACAATCCGGCTTACGAAATCGTACATATCAATGAAGTCAGCGGCGATGCACATTGCCACGCACATCTGCTCGAATTCGATTCGGTGCATGGGCACTGGAATCACCAAATCTCCGCCAGCGATGATGCCATCACGGTGGATGGACGCGAAGTCTATTTTAGCAGTCTGGCAACACCTGCAGAGGTGGACTGGGCCGGCAAAGACGTGGATCTGGTCATTGAGTGCTCGGGCAAATTCAAGACGGAAGACGCCCTGCAGCCCTACTTCGACCAGGGTATCAGGAAAGTCCTGGTTTCTGCCCCGGTCCCCGACCCTGCCCTGAACATCGTCTATGGCGTGAATCATCAGCTGTACGATCCGGCCACTCATCACATCGTCACCGCCGCCTCCTGCACCACCAACTGCCTTGCGCCGGTGGTGAAAGTCATGCACGAGAAGGTGGGCATATTACGTGGATGCATGACTACCATTCACGATATCACCAACACCCTGACCATCGTGGACAAGGGCCACAAGGATCTGCGCCGGGCGCGCGCCTGTGGTCAGTCGCTGATACCCACCAGCACGGGCTCGGCCAAGGCCATCACCAAAATCTTCCCGGAACTGGAAGGCAAGCTCAACGGCCATGCCATTCGCGTGCCGCTGCTCAACGCTTCGCTGACGGATTTTGTCTTCGATGCCGCATGCCGCCCGGCCGGTAACAGCAGACGAACTCAACGGTTACTTCAGGGAGGCTGCGGAAGGCGAACTCAAAGGCGTTCTGGGTTACGAGGAACGCCCTCTGGTATCCATCGATTATGTGAATGATCCACGTTCTTCCATCGTGGATGCCCTGTCCACCATGGTCATCGATGAAACCCAGGTGAAAATCTATGCCTGGTACGACAACGAGTGGGGCTATGTGAACCGCATGATGGAAATTGCGCAGATGATGGCTGAGTCCCTGTCATGACCCTGTGCACCTTTCCAGAAAACAGTTCATGGCAACAGGGCATATCCCCTCTCCCCGACCCTCTCCCAAGGAGGGTGTCGCAAAAGCCCCTTCCTGAACGTTACGGTTGAGGGTAACCTAGACCCTTATGTGGAACCACTACTCTTTAGCTGCGCTACGATGAAAAACCGACCTATAAAAAGGCGTGTTG
>NZ_JBHNMF010000790.1:0-1366 GCF_048562965.1 Thiolapillus sp.
GTTTGGCTCGGAGTATGGCGTACAAAGGGATTCATCCGGTGGTAAGGAAAGTGAAGAAATCCTATAAAGCGGGAGTATCCCTGAGTAAGCAGGCCATGCGTGAATTGGAAAAACGATTTGGGCTCTTCTCCGCTTTGATGAGTGAGCAGAATGTACAATAAATTGCTAATTATTTGAATATGAACAATTTAATCCAGGTAGAACGGGGCTGTATGATTTGCTCCATCAACATCTGGCTCAGGGCAGTAGCTGTCCATTTTTCAACCCCTCTCCGCCTGTACCAGCCATATGCTTGTGCGACTGATACAGACGGCGAAGGGCAGAAAAATGGACAAAAGCTCACTCATCAAAGCGGAGAAGAACCACGATTTGACAGAAAACCTGATCTGGAATCATGGTTTGTCACAATCAATCCGATTACAAAATTGGGGTAATCTATTTTTTCCGAGGCCCTTACTTGATATTGAGAGACCGCTGAAGAAGTCGTGAACTCACATCTGGCGCTCGAGCCGTCCGAAAGCTTCGCCCTGACTTGTTCACAGGTCCCGTGGCGGTGCTATGATGCTGCGCCATGTCCCTGCCTGTAGAACAGATCCTGCCCCAACTGCACAACGCGCTGGCTCACGGTCATGCTGTGCTGTCTTCACCGCCGGGATCCGGCAAGACCACGAGAGTACCGCTGGCGTTGCTGGATGCCCTTGGTTACAAGAGCGGAAGATCATCATGCTGGAACCCCGCCGTCCGGCGGCGCGCATGGCGGCCCGTTACATGGCTCATTTGCTCGATGAAGCTGTTGGCGGCCCCGTCGGGTACCCGGTACGCATGGAGCGCAGGATTGGCAGCCACACCCGTATCGAAGTGCTGACGGAAGGATTGCTGGTCAGGCGCCTGCAGTCCGATCCTGAACTGTCCGGTGTCGGGCCGATCATTTTTGATGAATTCCACGAGCGGTCACTGCAGGCCGACCTGGGTCTTGCCCTGTGTCTCGATATCTGTAGTTCACTGCGGGAGGATCTGCGGCTGCTGGTCATGTCTGCCACCCTGGACGAGCAGGCAGTGGCCGATCTCCTGGGAGGAGCTGTGGTGACTTCCGATGGTGATCTCCCCCCGGTGGATATACGTCACCTGGGTAGGTCGGTGGGGCGCGACATCCTGCCTGCCACACGCCGGCTGGTCCTGCAGGGAGCAACAGGGAGACATTTTGGTCTTCCTGCCGGGCAAGGGTGAGATGAACCGGCTGGAAGAACAGCTGCAGTCAGCTTCCCTGTCCCGTGAGATCCTGCAGCTTCACGGTGAGATGGATGCTGACAGCCAGGCAAAGGTACTGGTGCTGGGCAAGCATCATGCGCCGCGCATCGTGCTGGCT
>NZ_JBHNMF010000791.1:0-1363 GCF_048562965.1 Thiolapillus sp.
GCCATTTGAAAAGTATCAGTTCCACCTGATAGGCAAAGTTGCTGATACTCCGACTGTTACCCGATACTCCGTAATACGCATAATGGCCCCGCAGCTTGTTTGCGGTGGTTCGCATGATCTCGGCAGTCGGCAGAGTCCGGTTGGCTCTCAACCACTCCTTGAACACTTTCAGCTTGGCGCTCAAGCGCCGGCTGATCGTCGCGCCGCTCAAACTTCTGACAGGGCGTCTTGCTCAGGTCTTCGCCACAGGTTTCGCATTGGGTGATGGGGGACGTTTGAACGGTCGTTTCGTTCCAAGATCGAGAGCAGATTGCAGATCCGTTGAACGCTCTGCTCAGGACAGGCGCCTAGAAAGTTGATCTATGGGGGTTGTTTCGAAAAGCGTCAGGCTCAAAATCTTTCGATCACCCGCGCCTGCGCAGGAACGATGTCCAGCTCGTCCCTGACCTTGCTGGGGACAGGGATGTCCCAAAATCTATCACATGGTTCACTGTTCTTTTAACTCCAGCCACCCGTCGCGCATTCCCCGTACAAATGCATCCCTCACAGCGTCTAGGGGAGCCAAGGTTCCCCCGATAATGTCGGCGTAGCCGATGAGAAAATCCCGTTCGAAACACGTGGATGTCAAGGCCGAGGAAAAAACCTCGTCCGCACCCAGACGATAAACGCGCTGCGCCAAAGCATGCCCCAGCGCGTGGGCTATCCGGACCGCATCACTCTCAGAGCGGAAGCGCGTAAGCGCGGCCACACCAAAACCCGTTTGGTAAGCGATGCTCCCCTCCCCGCTGTCACTGAAGCCGCAAAAAAGATCCACATCGCCGTCTGTTTCCTCGGGTGGCGATTCCATCGCCTGTTCCCTCTCCCCCGCTAATTCTATCTCTACCGATAATTCCATCTCCGCCGGTAGTTTCCTCTCCACAGATAACTCCCCTGCTCCCTGCTGCGACCTTTCTTTGGGCGCGCGCTCTTCCCCGCTGAGCATGACACACCCGGCAAGCGTCGACACCATGGACACCAGCAGCGTGGCAGTCATAACGATTCTCGCATGTTTCATATTTTTTGGCTCTTCCCCAAATGGAGTGGGTAGATGTCGGGCACCATGTGATTATATTCCAAAAAGGTAACTACTCACCCCTAAGATGAGTACAAGCCTGCCTTGATGGATCTACAATCGCTTTTTCATGTCTGTAGAGGCTTGACATCATAGCACGCCGAGTCTATGCCATTGACCCAACACATCGAATGGATCAACAGCCATGGGCAGTTATTTTGGATCGAAGGCGACCTCCGGACTGTGCCAGCCCATCATCGCCCTGATGCCGCCACACGACACCTATATTGAGACCCACCTGGGCGGCGGGGC
>NZ_JBHNMF010000792.1:0-1362 GCF_048562965.1 Thiolapillus sp.
ATCACTCATTTGCAGATGATACCCAGATGCGGAACTCTAGCTCTCTTGACCAGCTTGATACAACCATTTCAGCTATGCAAGAATGTGTTTCTGATGTTAAGTCCTGGATGACTTTGAACAGGTTGCAACTGAATGACGGAAAGACGGAAGCAATGCTTGTTATGTCTAAAAGAGCATCTACCTCAGGACTTATTCCTCAGTCAATGCGCATAGGAGATACTGACGTTGATTTTTCTGACCTTGTCAAAAATCTTGGTGTGACACTCGACAGCAGCTTATCTATGCACCAACAGGTGACAAATACTTGCACAGCAGCGTACATTGAACTTCGGCGAATCAGTTCGATTTGTCAGTATTTAACCGTCGATGCCACCAAAACACTCATCTCTGCCTTTGTACTTTCCAGACTGGACTATTGTAATGCTTTGCTCTCTGGTGTACCGCAATACCTTCTTGATAGACTTCAAAGAGTCCAAAATGCAGCTGCAAGACTCACAGTCAAAGCTTCCAAATCAGACCATATTACTCCCATTTTGCACTCACTCCATTGGCTGCCAGTCGCAGCTAGAATTCAGTACAAAGTATCCTCCCTCTGTTACAGTTCTCTGTCAGATTCCGGTCCTGAATATCTGTCCAGGGTCTTGCGGATTTATACACCATCGAGACAACTCCGTTCGTCCAGTGACAACCGCATTCTTTGTGTTCCCTCCGTCAAAACAAAAACCTTTGGTCAAAGGTCCTTTTCATATGCTGGTCCTGTGATCTGGAACAAACTTCCATATGACATCAGGAGTTCACAGTCAAAAACCTCATTCAAGCAAGCCCTCAAAACCCATCTGTTTAGCACGCACTACTAGTCTGACGGTTTTCGTCCTGTTTGCTACACCTGTTGCAGGTTGAGTATCCCGGCTTGGCTATATCTTTCGTGCCCCCTCCCCCTCCCCTCCCCCATTTTTTGTCGTTTTTGATCAGTGTTGTTGGCTGCTGTACTGTTGTTGGCTGCCTTCGCGTGCTTTGTTGTCGTCGTTGTTGTTGTCCTGTTGTACGCAGTGCTATTGTGAAGCGCTTCGAGCCCAAACGAGATGGGGCGCTCTAGAAGTCCTCTTTATTATTATTGTTATTAAAAAGAAAACAACGTCTATTAGGGGAGCATTCATGCCTGCCCATAAGCATCTGTGACTTCTGTGTACTGTACTGTGACTTTTTTCGTAACGGAATTACCTGCATGGATTATACCAATGTGGATTATACGAACATGGGCATAACAATTCTGAAGGCTGTTATCAAGGTAGGACAGACTGTTTTTTTGGTTTTTTTTTTTACATGCATGTTTTCATCTTGCGTACACATGCATGCTTATAG
>NZ_JBHNMF010000793.1:0-1360 GCF_048562965.1 Thiolapillus sp.
GCCCGCGGGTTGAGGTCAATGCCAATATTGTGCAGTGCTGGGGGCTTACGCTTCATGATCGCCCCGCCGCCCAGGTGGGTCTCAATATAGGTGTCGTGTGGCGGCATCAGGGCGATGATGTGCTGGCACAGTCCGGAGGTCGCCTTCGATCCAAAATAACGGCCCATGGCTGTTGATCCATTCGATGTGTTGGGTCAATAGCATAGACTCGGCGCGCTATGATATCAAGCCTCTACAGACATGAAAAAGCGATTGTAGATCCATCGAGGCAGGCTTGTACTCAGTCTTAGGGGTGAGTAGTTACGTCCAATTTCTGTATGCGCGGCTGAATATCGTGGGTAATCAAATTAGCCAATGCCGTTCGAGGGCGGTTTGAAGCCGGCCCCTGCAGGCAGGCTCCGGAGGGTCGGTTTCTCCATCACTTCAGCAGCTTCTCATGCTGCACTGTCAGCTCCCTGCCAACCGATTCGCATTGCTGCGGCACACACAAGTATCTTGACAAACACCGATTCAGACCATCCATGTTCTGGCTGCTTCCGCCGCAATGTGCCCGGCCAGTTCGCTGATGAAGGAGCGCAAACCGGTCATCTCTGACAGCTCCCCATGCTCCCCTGTCTCAACTGCCTCACGTGGAGATACTATGACGGAGGCGACGGTATATAGTTGTTCTTGCATAAGCTTTCGACATAGGATGTTGTATCTCTCAGCATAGCTTGCGTTCTTAAATTCCTTGAATACCGGAAAATGCGGTGACTGATCCTTGACCGGCGAACGCGATTTCGGCGCATCCTCAAGCAGCATCAGCCAACCCACAAACGGCCTCATCTGTTCACCGAAAGCTCCTTCCCGGTATCCTGTCCATAAATCATGCGCAGTACCGATAGCCTCTTCGGTCCGGTTATTGAAGTTGTTGCCGAAAGACGGCCCAACCTGGCTTTTGAATTCGAGGGCGGCTATTAACCGGCCCTCATTCATTACCAATAGATCCCATAGCTTTGTCGGACGGAAATAACCAGGCAGGGTGAGAACCCGTCGTTCCAGATGAATGTCCGCATGTTCCAGTCCGTTTGCATGAACAATATCTTTGACCAGAGCAATGAAGCCGTCCATGTTTTTACCGGCGGTTACACCTGCACGCTCCCCCTGGTCGGCTTTGCCTGACTCGATCTGTTTGTTACGTGCTTGCTCTCGATTTCCCCAGAAGGCTTTTACCGCTTCTTTGGCTTTCGCATCATAATTCGATAACTAGAGTTTAGAGTAAGCAACATTGTTCCACCGTATATTTTCGGGTGAAATAAAGTTGCTATTTTGTTCATACTGCCCGTTAGAGCTTGTTCTATACGCTGATTGCTGCATCCTG
>NZ_JBHNMF010000794.1:0-1354 GCF_048562965.1 Thiolapillus sp.
TTCCCGCATCCTGCCTTGCAAAGCGCACATTGTCATTATCCTTATTGAAAGTATATGTCACTGAGTTTCTCGGAATATAGCTTCCCTTTTTTACCCATGACAGGCCCGGATATTCTCTTAAGGGCGCCTCGATTAATTCGTTCTGAGCAGACCAATTTCCCAGAATATTCCGAATGACAATATTACCGACAAATCTTCATCAGATTTTTCATTATTTCGCCGGGATTACGCCATATATCGCGTAATCCCGCACATTGGACAGATTGATCCCTGAGCAGAAATCTCAATCGACGCATGTTATAGGTCAGATTCATCATCCCTATTTTCACAGCCGCTCGTGCCATGCCTTTGGTGAGAACCAATATGCCACCCTGGGTGTTACTTTGATCACCAAAAACATGCTCAACCCGGACTCTTGTTTTTGACCGGGCATGATTGGCCGTTTGCTCTCTTTTGTTCAATGCCCTGGCCCGGGTTCCTTTGTAATGAATGCGGCTGGTGTAGCCTTTTTCTTTCAGCTGCTTTTCCTGTTTTTCGGAGCGATACGCTGAATCAGCCCAAACAGATCGACCGCTGTTTTCTTCATCCAGAACTTCATCAAATACCTGGCTGTCATGAACCGCGGCATTCGTCACCTTATAGCGGCGAATCAATTTGTCCTGCTTGTCGATACTGATGTGGTTCTTGTAGCCATAATGACTCTTGCCATGCTTTTTGGTCCAGCGGGCATCCAGGTCTTTCTGGCATTTCATGTTGGGCTTTTCATCCCAACCCTCTGGCGTGTTACCTTCCTTGATGGCTTTGTTTTCATCGCGCTTATTCCGGTTCTTCGGCACATTGACCAAGCTGGCATCAATGATCTGGCCACCTTTGGGAATAAAACCGGAATACCAGAGTTGCTGATCAAAGGCATCGAACAACTTCTCCACCAAACCATGCTGCGCCAGCTGCTCACGAAACAGCCATAAGGTCTTGGAATCCGGCACGGTATCATCCGGGTTCAGCCCCAGAAACCGGTGAAAGGACAACCGATCCCGAACCTGATATTCCGTTTGATCATCTGACAGGTTATAAAGCGATTGTAGTACCAGCATTTTGAACATCAACACGGTATCCCAGGGCTTCCTGCCGGCATTGCTTTTCCTTTTCTTCTGGTAGATCATCTTGAGAATCGGCTTGAACTCATCCCAATCCACGATGCTATCCAGTCGGGGCAGTGGATCACCCAGTTTCTCCAGTTGGGCTAACCGATTTTCCTGATCAAAAAAGCTGGGTTGCATGGATTTCTTCCCGTTTCCCTGTGATGCTGTTATTTTACCGGATTAGGGGCAATTAATAGAGGTGCCCTTAATTC
>NZ_JBHNMF010000795.1:0-1352 GCF_048562965.1 Thiolapillus sp.
CTTCCGCAATAAAGAGCGGTTTGCCAATGCCATTTACTTCCATCTCGGCGGGTTGGATCTTTACCCTGATGGGATTACTAGATGATGGGCGCCCACTCAATCAGGGGAAGAGCCGAAAAAGGAAGATGACAACCAGAAACTGATCAGGGATGCCACGCTGCTGCAACTGCAGAAAAGCAATGCCCTGGAGCAACAGCTCAAGGCCATTCGCCACAATACGGAGCAAACGGAGATTCGCCTGCTGGAACTGCAGAGGGAAATGAAGAAAGCACGCCGCAGCATCCGCATCTTCTGGCTGGCGGAGCTGTTTGGGCCGATCCTGGCCATTGCCCTTATTCTGGGCGGCGCCTGGTATGCGGTGCGATACGCTGAACAGCACTACCTGGGTGGCGAGTCCATCATCGACAAGTTCCTGCCCAGGGAGACGGCTTCCTCACCCTGATGAGATGCCCGGTTTCAGGGGGCGCAGGATGATTTGCTGTTGATGATCAGTCTGCCGCCTTTTTCAACCCGGAACGGGCGGCCACACTGCCATCAAGTTCCACCCGTGGGGCCAGAATGGAGAGGAGGCCTCCGTTCTTGATCGTGGTGCCAGGTGGCCTTGCATCGTTATGTGCTGTATTCGGGGTCTGGCAGACTACCTGGTCGTTTATGTCACCAATGCCGATGAGGCCCGTGTCCGCGGCACAGCGGCTGCTGGCGACCGTAAGTGGTTCGAGGTCGATGTCATTGGGAATCCCGTCCATGTCGATGTCGCCGCAGCCTTTATCCGCTTTTTCATGCAGTGTGGTCAAGCTGGTGCCAAAACGATCAGCGATTTCCGCGGTGATACCGGAGACATCATCAGGCGTGATGGGTTGGTAAAAGGGGAATCTGTCTGTTCCTGGAACGCTGATTCCGCTGTTGCGCAAAAAGATCACGTCTCCGGCACCGGCCTGACCGCTTACAGTGGTGCCTGGAGCCCCCACCACCACATCGATGTTCTGGTCTGAGTTGAACTGGCCCGTTGCAATGGCTTCCCCCAGCTGCTGTTCGGGGGCGGTGCCCTGTGTGAGGAGTTCGCTGTGGCGGCCATCGAGAAAGCCATTCCTGGCGCCGTACAATATGAAGAAGGCACCGGAATTATCCATGCCGGAATGGCTATCATAAGGTGCGGCCACGAGAAGATCGTCGCTGCCATCTGCATCGAGGTCCGCAGCCGCCAGCGTTAAACCGAACCAGTCATCCTTCTGGCAAGCGTGTCTTCGGCCTCGTGATAGATTTTGGGACATCCCAGTCCCCAAAATCGACTCGGCCTTTGACAACCCATTGGTGCCCCAGCCGTCCTGGTCACCAAGCACTACGCAACAACT